>JBILRJ010000002.1:0-36008 GCA_044372695.1 Spirosomataceae bacterium | reverse complement strand
AATTACAAGAATTGTTTACGGTGGGCAAAGGGCCTAATTCTCAATTTACAGAGGAAGATGTGAGTGAAATGGCTCGCTTATTGGTTGGATGGCAATTTTTTGTGGACAGTAAGAATAAATTAACTGGTCCCATCACCAATATTTTCAATGATTGGAATCACGACACAGAAGATAAAAAGTTTTCTGCTTTTTATGGCAACCGCGTGATCAAAGGGAGGAAAGGCCAAGACGGCAAAAAAGAGTTGGATGAGGCGATCGACATGCTGTTCAGTACAAATGAATGTGCATTGTATTTGAGTAGGAGGTTGTACCAATTTTTTTGTTATCCCATCATCAATGAAGCGGTAGAAAAAAACATCATTGAACCCATGGCCGATCTTTTGCGTAAAAACAATTACGAATTGATGGTTCCACTTCGTGCTTTGTTGGGTAGCGCTCATTTTTACGATTCCTCTTTTTATAATTCCATGATCAAATCTCCTTTGGAATTTATGTTCGGGTTTTATAAAGAATTTGACATGTATTTATTCAATACAGGTGGTGGCGATATTCCTAAAAGATTCACGGATCCTTTAACAGCCAATTTTTACAAATTCAGAAATTTGCAATGGGAGATGAGCAACATCGGTTTGAACTACACGGACCCACCAAGTGTATCTGGGTGGCCTGCCTTTTATCAAGCTCCTGTATATGATTTATTTTGGATCAATTCTGATACCATTGCCAAAAGAGCTAGCTCAGCAAGTAGCCTTGCTCAATGGGGTGCATGGGTCGGATCTGGTGATATCAAAGGAAATGTGCATAATCAAATAGATAAAATTAAATTCATCAATACGCTTAAATCTCCAGAAAACTTAGATGCTGTTATAGATGAAACAGTAGAAAGGTTATTGGCTGCACCCATATCTACAAAGGCGAAAGAGCGTATTAAAATGAGAGTTTTGGGTGGGAATACGAATCCTTCCTATTATACGCAATTATATCAGAATTACATGAGTAAACCGACAGAGGAGAATAGGAATACTTTGAATCATCGCTTAGAAAATTTGTTTGGGGCCTTGTTCCAAATGGGAGAAATACACTTATTTTAACATGGATAGAAGAAAATTCATACATCAAATGACACATGCAGCCGCTTTGCCTGCATTGTTTTCTTCCTTTCCTTTTGAATCTTTGGGATTAGGATCTGCATCTGATTTGTCTCAAACGATTGCCGAAGGTAACATTTTGGTGATCATTGTATTAAATGGGGGGAATGATGGTTTAAATACGGTCGTTCCTTTGAATATGTTATCCAAGCTAAATAACATACGTTCAACGGTCATGTTACCGGATAACAAAATCTTGCCTTTGGAGGGTACAGAATTAGGGCTTCATCCAGCACTCAAAGGTTTTCAATCCTTGTTCAAAGAAAACCGAATGAAAATTGTTCAGGCGGTTGCATATCCTGGACCTAGTTATTCGCATTTTCGATCGATGGATATTTGGGATTCGGCCTCAGATTCCCACAAATTCGAGAACAGTGGTTGGGCCGCTCGATACTTAGAAGCTAAACATCCTAAATTTCCTGAAGCTTATCCTACCGAACTATTTCCACATCCATTGTCCATGGAAATTGGTGGAAGTTCTTCCTTGATGTTTACAGGAAAGAAATCTTTTACCAGTGTAGTGGCCTCAAATCCAGAGGGATTTTTTGAAATCATTAATGAATTTGATAATAACTATCCATCTACACCCATTGGGGAGAAATTGAAATATTTACAGCTCATGGCCAAGCAATCAAATGCTTATGGCAAAGTATTAAAAGAGCAATATAAAAAAGGAACGGATTATGCCTTTCCGAGAAGTAACTTAGCGGACCAATTAAAAATTGTTAGTCGACTCATTTCAGGGGGCTTGCAAACGAGGATTTATAAGGTGCAGATTAGTGGTTTTGATACCCACGGCGCTCAAGTAGACACTTCAGACAAAACACAGGGAATGCATGCCACTCTTTTGAAAGAAATAGACGAAGCTGTAACTGCTTTCATGAAAAGCCTTGATCAAATGGGTAAATCGGATCGTGTCTTAGGAATGTGTGTGTCAGAATTTGGCAGAACGGTACATTCCAATGGAACATACGGAACGGATCATGGCACTGTTTCTCCAGTTATTTTATTTGGAAACAAAGTTGATCCAAATGTTTTAGGTAAGAATCCCATCATTCCCGACAACACCAATTATTCCTATGAGATGGACATGCAATACGATTTTCGTCAAGTGTATGCCTCTGTTATGAACCAGTGGATGGGGGGATCTAAAGCATTTACCCAAGAAGTTTTATTCAAGGAATTTGCGCAAATTCCCATCATACAATCGGCTTACATTGATTCCGACGAGGACGGTGTGCCTGATGTACGTGATAAATGCAATGATACTCCAATAGGTGCCATAGTGGATGTTAATGGATGTGAATTGTTTACGTTGCCTTTCGATAATTTTAAGATAGAGGTTCTTGCATCTACTTGTGTTGGGGCCAATAATGGATCGTTGAAAATTTCGGTTCAGAATACCAACTATTCTTATCAACTTAGCGTCAAAGGTCCCAATAAATATGAAAAACTGGTGAGCATCCCTAAAGGTGTAGCCAACAGTGTATTGAATGGTTTGACTCTAGGGGAGTACAATTTGGTATTTAGGGTGGAGAATGTCAAGAATTACCAACAAGCATTTGATGTAAAAATCACGGAACCGGCACCTTTGGTTGTGCAATCCACCATTGACGCTGGTAATAAATCAATGAGTATTCAGTTGGGTGGTTCAAGCATTTACCAGGTTCAAATCAATGATGCTTACTTTAAAGTGACGGAGCCTCAATGGTCTACTTCTTTGCCTGCTGGATTAGTCAAGCTTCAAGTGAGTACGGATTTAAGTTGCCAAGGTGTTTATATCAAGGAATTTTTTGTTTCAGAGTCGGTCAGTGTTTTCCCAAATCCAACTACTGGCCCTGTTCAAGTACATGTACAAGGAACAGATTCAAAAGTGGACATATCTATTCTTAATTCGGCTGGATTAAGTCTATCCAATCAAACCCATGCTGTACCTTCGAATAGGTTAGTCGCCTTGGATTTAAGTGATGTTTTTGCAGGCCCTTATTTTATTCGAGTAATTGGCTCAACTGTTGATCAAACCCTAAAAATCATTAAGCTATGAAGTATCTAGGAATTTTATCAATCAGCGTCCTTCTATTTGCTTGTTCTAAACCTAGTGAAAATATTACACCTGCTGCACCTACACCTGTGCCCGCACCTGCGCCTGCGCCCACTGCAGCTACCTTAACTTTGCCAGCCAACAATACCGTTTGTTACGAGGGAACTAATGCGTCATCATCGATGTCTGATGTTTCATTTTCTTGGTCTCCGGCAAAGGACAGCGATTCCTATGATTTGGTCATCACGAATCTCAATAACTCAACAAATACCACAAAATCCATAAATAGCGATACCAAAACCATCGTTTCACTTTTGAAGGCGACACCCTACAGTTGGCTTGTTATTTCCAAATCCAATAAAAGTAAAGAGACTGCTACCAGCGAAAG
Source organism: Spirosomataceae bacterium (assembly GCA_044372695.1). Lineage (GTDB taxonomy): Bacteria > Bacteroidota > Bacteroidia > Cytophagales > Spirosomataceae > Aquirufa. The sequence goes on along the minus strand of JBILRJ010000002.1, from coordinate 32,431 downwards.
TCGGAAATTTTATTTAGCAGGAGATGGAGCATCTACTTTTTCGCCTTTCCCAGCCTCCATTATAGCCCCCGCAAGTGGTGCTAATGTAACGTCCAATGCAGGAAAAGTGAACCTTATTTGGTCTGGCGCAGATCCAGATTCCAAGGTTTTGAGCTTTGAAATTTACCTTGATACTGATCCAGAAAAAGTGCTAAATAGGCAAGTTAGTCCCATCAAAACATCTAATTCCAATCTGTCGGTTGAGGTGAAATCGGGCACGGTTTACTATTGGTCTGTGAAAACCAGCGATGGGGTTTTAAGCTCCTATTCCATACCTTATAGCTTTAAAGTAAATTAAGCGTGATTTAGTCAAAGAACTCCCTCGGCATTTAATCATGCGAATTAAGGGTTAAAAAATATAAGGGTCATCCGCTATAAAAATTTATTTATGGCCAACGCTTAATCCTAACGAAAGATTTGAACGCAGCCTGATAAATTATGAAGTATGAATTATGAATTATGAGATGTTATTTTAAATTCATAACTCATAATTCATACTTCATAATTCAATTAGATTTGTCTTGGATTAAGCAAAAGAAAAAAGTTTTTTTGTTTCTTTTTTTTCAAAAAAAGAAATGCCAAAGAAAAAGAATTAGCCAATAAATTGCATTGTATTCCAGGATTTGGCTAATCCTCAATCCATTAGTACTGAATTTAAGTACTTATTTCAATCCTTAATTCGCATTAATACCTATTGCGAAGCTCTTACAGGTCGAACCAAATATTCATTGCCCTTGTCTGCTATGAAACCCGTCATACCAAAACTGAAATTGTGTCTCCAAGCATTTTTGTCATTAGTCTCTGTGGAACTCCAATAATACGAGTTGGTAAATCCACCAATCTTTTCCTTATTCTGGTACAGAAAACGTAGTTCTTCTCTTGTGGGTAAGTGCCATCCTTTGCCAAGTTCAGTACATGCGATTATCGCATCATGCCAATTCATTTTTTTAGCTAGGTCAAATGGTGCTACCTCCAATTTTCCTATTTTAATTGGATGATCGGTACTCATTTTTGTCGTTTGAGTCATAAAAAGACCGATTAATGATACAAAAGGTATAAACAAAAGCTTTTTGATAGGTTTATTTTTAAGGATGAAAAACTTGATCTACATATTCTTTTTGTGGACTTTGTTAATTTTTTCCATACAAGGAATGGATTTTGCTAATTAAATACCTCGAGCTAATCGAAAACTCATTCAATCAATTGTTTTTTTACACCTTCATTCGTAATCTTGACAGGAAGAATGAGTCCATTTTGATCAAATTTCATTTCGTCGATGCAGGTTTCTCTCGAGTTGCGGTCTTTTTCGTTTAGCGGCCTGCGGTGGTAAACAATGTAATATTGGTCTTTTCCGGGAACTGAAATAACGGAATGATGCCCTGCTCCCGTCGCAATGCTGGGGTCTTGTTGCAAGATTTTCCCAATGCGTTTGAAGGGGCCAATGGGACTATCTGCCATGGCATAAGCCACGCTGTAGTTCGGACCTGTCCATCCTCCCTCAGACCACATAAAATAGTATTTGTTATTTCTTTTAAAAACAAATGGACCTTCTACATAGCCTTCTGGAGTGATTTCTTTGAAAGTTTGGCCATCCTCAAAGGGGATAAATCCGTTCAATTGCTCGTTAAGCTGAACCAGATTACAATGTTTCCATCCGCCATAATACATGTAATATTTACCATGATCATTGAAAACGAATTGGTCAATGGGTTGTGCGCCATTGTGAAATTTATCGATCAAAGGTTTTCCGAGATAATCTTTGAAAGGGCCTGAAGGACTATCAGAAACGGCAACGCCAATTCCTCCTTTTTCGGCATCAGATTGAATGTCATTTGCTCCAAAAAATAAAAAATACTTATTTTCTTTTTTTACGATGGATGGAGCCCACATCGCTTTTTTTGCCCAATTTATGCGATTTGTATCAACAATGCGCTCATGTTTTTGCCAAGTGATCAAGTCGTTGGATGAAAAGGCATCCATGAAAACTTGCTTCTCATAAGGAGCCGAATAGGTTGGGTAAATCCAATATTTTTTATCAAAAATGGTGGCTTCTGGATCTGCATACCAGCCCTTAAATAAAGGGTTCCCGCTCTTGCCTCGGGTTTTGGAGGCTTGTAGTAAGGCGGATAATTCTTTCACAAGTTCTGGATGTTCGCTCGCGACATTTTTCTTTTCTCCAATATCACTTTGTAGATTGTAAAGTTGAGGTTGGGGATCGTTCCCTAATTCGATGTTGACCAATAAGTTTTTAGCGCGGTCTTTGCTTGGCTCGATGTATTTCCATTGATCTCTTGTGATGGAAAGTGTTCGGATGCCTTCCTTTACCATGATTTTTCTTCCAATTTTAGCTTTTCCAAGCATGGCATCCAGCATATTTTCACTGTCTATTGCTTCGTTGTCGTTTACTTTCCCTTTTAACAAAGCAGAAAATGATGCTAGGAAATCAACTTGTGAAATCATGGCTGAAGAAACACCGGGTTTGATTACCGCTGGCCAGCTCACCAGCATTGGCACTCTTGAGCCTGCTTCAAAAGCACTGTATTTTCCACCTCTCAAAGGGCCCCAGGGCGTATGCTCATTCAAGGCACTTACGGCTTCATCTTCGTAACCATCGTCTAAAACTGGCCCATTGTCGCTTGTCAGCACGATCATGGTATTTTTATCAATTCCCAATTGTTCTAACCTACTCATAATTTGTCCAACAGCCCAATCAATTTGTAGAATGGCATCTCCACGTAAGCCCAATCCACTTTTGCCTTTGAACATAGTTGATGGCATGCGCGGAACATGGGGTTCTGTCAGCGAATAAAAAAGAAAGAAAGGTTTTGATTTATTTTGATCAAGGAACTCGAGAGACTTTGCTAAAAATGTCAAAGGCATTTCTTCGTCTGTCCATCTGGCTTTTGTCCCACCCGTCATAAAACCAATTCTACCAATGCCATTCACAATGGTATTGTTATGGCCATGGTTGGGGGAGGACTTTAGTTTCAAAAGTTCTGGATTTTCCAATCCAGTTGGATCATTGCCAATCTTTTTTTGATAATCGACTTGGATAGGATCGGATGGGTCGGAGGCTACAACATGGTGATTTTCTACAAAAACGGTGGGTACTCGGTCAGCTGTGGCCGGGAAGATGAAGGAGTAATCGAAGCCTAGTTCATTGGGGCCAGGTTTGATTTCCCCATTCCAATTTTTTTGAATTTCATTACCAAGTCCCAAATGCCATTTGCCGACCAATGCGGTTTGGTAGATGGATTTTTTGAATAATGCTGGCAAGCTGATTTTATCCGTAGGCACAATGAGTGCGGCATCTCCAGGCAGTATGCCCGTTCCATCTTTTCTCCAAGGGTATTGTCCAGTCATGAGCGCATACCTAGATGGCGTGCAGCTTGCGGAAGTGGAATGGGCGTTGGTAAATCGAATACCCCGACTGGCAAGCTTATCCATGTTGGGTGTTTTGATTTTTGTAGCTCCGTAGCAACCCAGGTCACCATAGCCTAAATCATCTGCATAAATGAAGATGACATTGGGTTTTTGTTGGGCTGATATCGTGTAGCAAAGACAGAGAAGGAAACCAAGTAATAGATTTTTTTTCATACCATTGACATTGAACATGGAAGGATGTATTTTGTATTAAAGTACTATATTTATTTCTATGCGTCAAATAATTCATCTAATCGACGCATTTTTGCGTAGAATATTGGGTTTTCTTGAAAGTATTGGTCAAAAACCAACAAAGATTGAAATTTAGCACCTAAATTTTAGTCAATGGCGGTATTTTTCAAGATAAGCCAATGGCTGTTTCTAAAATTCTTTTTCTCCAAATTCGCTGGCGGGTAGTTTTGGTTTTTTCTCGCTTGAACGGAAATTGTAGGATAGATTGATTAGAAAAATATTTCTTTCTTGTATGTAATTGGTTGACGTGTAAAAATTAGATCCTTTTGTTGTAATGCTCTGCTCGTTTACCTTCATGTTTCCGAATGCAAGATTTTGCCATTGTAAAGTCAAATACAATTTATTTAATATTAAGCTTTTTTTAACCGACAAATTGGGTTGATACAGCCTTGAATCTATCCCTTGTGCCGTATTTTTAGATGATAAGTAGGATAAGTTGAATTGGACTGAGGTAGATGGATTTACTTGATAACTGATATTAGAATTAATGGAATAAACGATTCCTGATGAATTAATGGCTACAGCGTTATTGAATAGCGATCCATTGATTTTCAAACTATAAAGGTTCCCCCCCACAAATAATTTGATTTTTTTAGATGGGGAATAAGAAAAACCAAGCTCGGATCCAAGCAAAGTGGCTTTTCCTGCATTGGTATAAACTCTATTTAAAATGGTATCATTGTAAACACTATTTACACGATTGACAATGTTGTCAATTTGTTGTGTATAGACATTCAAATAAAGGGAAGCCTTTTTGAAATCTTTTGTGACACCTGTTTCAAAAATACCAATCATTTCAGGTAAAATAGAGGGGTCTCCTTGTTCAAGAGTTTCACTGTGCTCTCTTTCCGGATAGGGGTTAAGTTCATTGTTTGTAGACCTTTGCACCCTCTTGCTATAAGCTATTTTGAAACGGAGATCATCTTTTATAGAATACTGTAAGTTGGCAGAGGGAAAAAAATTAGACAGGTCCAAAATCGAGCTGGATGCATCTTTGTTCGCAGTAAATTCTCTAAAGGCATTTTCGTAACGTAATCCCGAAGAGAATTCTAATTTTTTGAAACTGCCACCATATTGTACATAAAGGCCATGTATTCTGTTGACCACTTGAATCAGCGCCGAAAAATCAGGGTTAAAAACGAGTGGTGCGCGATTGCCTGATTGATCAAAATAATTGAATTTCCCTTTTTGTAATTGATTTCGGTATTGGTAGCCAAATGTAAGTTTGCCGATGCCAAGTGATTTTTCATAATCGATTTTTAATCGATAGGCATCCAAAGGATTTTCACCTGTATTTAAGGTGTATTGAAGTGTATCTGAATAATTTCTGGCATTTAAATTATTGTTTTTAGTAAAACCATCGATCATGGCATATTCATACAGGCCCGAAATGGCTAGACTTGATTTATCCTTGAAACGATGGGTGTAGTCAAAATTATACACTTTAAAGGAACCAGATTTTAATACTAAATTGGTATTGAAGTAGGTATTTCTTCCAATGATGGTATTGTTGACTAAATTGTATTTCACATTGTTGTACAAAATGTCAGCGGCTCTATACTGATTTTTTTCTCCTAAATAAATGCCAAAAAGAAATTCATCATTTTTTGTTGGGGAAAAAAGAACGGAACTTCTAAATCCATAATTATCTCGACGAAAACTTCTTTCGCCTTCACTTGGGAAACTGGTAAAAATGTTGTTGATGGTCGTGTTTACCTCACCAACTCTTCTTCCTGCCATATCATTTTTCAAATAATTAAACGAACTGGAAATATCCCATTTGCCTTTTCGAAAAGTTGAACTTACATCAAAACCATGCCTAAGTGGTTCTGTTGCATTATCATATTGCTTGATTCTTGGAAGGCCATATTGTACATTCGTAGACAAAGACCATCCATCATTTGTGCCTTTTTTCGTAACAATATTGATGATTCCAGCCTTGCCATCAGCATCGTATTTGGCAGAAGGGGCGGTGATCATTTCAATTTGCTCAATGGTATTAGCAGCAATTTGAGAAAGGATGGTGGTCGCATCTACTTGTGTCGGCTTTCCATTGATTAAAATTAAAAATCCTTTTGATCCCCGCATGGATAGTTCTCCTTCAGCATTGACCATGATAGAAGGAATATTTTTCAGCACATCGCTAGCGGTTCCCCCTTTAGCTACCTCAAATTGATCCGCTTTGAAAACTTGTTTTTCCAAGGTTGATAGTACCTTGGGTTTTTCTCCCGAAACAATGACAGACTCTAACACTTGATTGAGTGGATTTAATGCAATAGTTCCCAAATTCAATGGGCTGTTATTTTTATTTAGTGTGATTTTTAAATTTTTGGTTTGATAACCAACATATTGAATGATCAACTTATAGTCATCTTCTTTCAAAGAAGAAAATTCAAACAAACCTTTTTCATCTGCGATTTGTCCTTTAATTACATGGACTTCATTTTTTGAGACCAATTGAATGGTTGCAAATGACAAAGGTTCATTACTTAAAGAATCAATTAATTTACCTTTTAGCAAATTGCTTTTTTGAGAAAAACTGGTAAAACAAACAAGCAGTAATAAATATTTAACCATTTTTGATATTTGAAATATGCGGATTTGAATCATAATCCTCGAATTCTATGCTCAATTTACAAGGAATTAACTCAAATAGTTTGATAAGGTTTATTTAATCTACTTTTCACACTTTGTTAAATGAAATTAGCTAATTATATTATTAGAGAGGCTTCATTTATATCAGCCTCCCTTCCAAATTCATAATCTTTTTTATCATTTTTTTCTCATCTGTTCTTGTACAAATGGGGCTACTAAGCAATTGCATGCGACACAGGTTTAAGCTTTTACTTGCCAGCGGCATACATTGGGGAATGTGACATTTTAATTTGTACTTGTAAAGACAATTTAACTAAAATTTTAGCGTAATTCTGTATGGATTTGCACTTGTCTCAGCTAAATATGGATTGAAATAGATCATTCATAACAATAAAATAGGTATATAAAAGGGGAGGAGGGACTTGTCATATGCGTAAAAAAACCACCTCTTTTGAAGGTGGTTTTTTATAAACGCTAAATTTAATTCGTCTTGAATTATTTTACTAATTGCGCCGCTGCATCATTTGAATTCCAAATATCTCTAATTGAAACCAATTTGCCATCCACATGCTTTAAAACACTCATGTATTTTCCTTTTTCCACTGATTTCCCATCCGGTAGGAAGTGCTCGTAAGTTCCCGTTGTGGTGATTGTGTTCTCATCCCCCCAAGCGTCGATCATCGTGAGGTTTGTAGATCCAATCACTTTAAAAGGCTCTACTACACTTTTTAAGATATTAGCTCTACCTTGTATTTCAGGCGCATTCGGAGCCATGCGTACAGCATCCTCTGTATATAAATTCGCGAAACCAACCGAATCTTTATTTTTTACAATAGTCTCAAAATTTACATTCCAAGCTTCTATTTCAGCTTTGGCAGAGTCTAAATTAAATGCTGATTTGTTTTCTGTTTTACTTCCACAAGAGCTAAAAAGTAAAGTTCCTAGAAATAGGGGTAAAATAAGTTTTTTCATAATAGAATAGCTTTAATTTTTGTTTAATAAAATTAAGTAAGTAAACATGTTTACTGAATCAAACTTATTTAAAATCTACCTTGTAATTCTCCAAAACATTTTCCATTTGTACCTTTTTGTAAAAAGTGGAACAAAATTGATGTGAATTATTAGAATGTATTTTGGTGTTTTTTTCTTTGATAAGGTAAATAGGTAAATGACTACTCTTTTAAAGCTTTTCTTTGAATTTTTTTAATGGCGGCATCAATGGATTTTTCAGGTTCTATGATGTTGTATGCTCCCCAAAAATCTGGGTCAGCCAAACTAGAAACTTTATCGGACATGATTACATTGGTGGTCAACTTTTGAGTATTTTGAAATTCAAGATTATCTTGATTCTTCCATCCAGTGACGGCCATTTCCAGGGTCGTGTTGTAAATGGTATTGAAAAATCTTTTGTCCCAATTTAATTTAAAAGTTAAATCCGCCCGAGAATAGGCAAAAACCCATTTGTCATTTTGTTTTCGGTAATTAATTTGATAACGGACATCGGTAGGATAGATTTCAACTCCAGCAGGTTTTCTGCGAGTAAATTGAAGTCCCGCTTTGACTTTATCCTGTACATTTAGTTGGAAGCTAGCGCTGATTACAGCAAGACTCTTTGCATCGATGAATAATTTCCCAAAATAATGGGGATTTTCATTGCTTGGTTTTTGTTTGAAAGCTAAAACCAATACTTTGTCATCATTTATTTGGGTATCTTCCTCTAAATTAAAATCATATAATTCGAATGCATCTTCTGTAAATATAAAATTGGGGTACTTAATCAAATCAAGGTATAAAGCAGAATAAGGACCACCTTGTAATTTAAAATTGACGGTGTCTAATTTTGTGTAATCTGTATTTTTTCTACCCTTAAAAAGATTGACTTGGTCTTGCGAAACTGATGAAAATGGCTGCTTTTGAATGTCGACGATGGACTCAGAGAGGGAAACATAGTTGCGTCTTTTTCGAATCGTTTCTCGGTAAAATCCTGTCATTTGCATGGACTCATCCCCATAATTTTTTGAACGATTTTGTAATACCTCTAAAAAAGTATTTTTGGCATCTCTCACTTTTACCACCACTTCGTCTAGCATGGTATTACTGGGCTCCAAATACAAGACATTTTTTTCTGGCTTTAAATCTGCGATAGGAACCACCTTGTTTTTATATCCTAAAAATGAAATGATGAGGTTTGAATGCTGCTTTTCTGTGGGAACTTTTATGGAAAACTTCCCCTCGCTATTGCTAATGGTTGAGATCGTTGTTCCAGCGACGGTAATACTCGCAAAGTTTAGTTCATCCTTTGTTTTACTGTCCAAAATAGATCCTTTGAATTGTTGGAAAGAACTAGAATCGGTCATTTGATAGACTGAGAAACGCGCTTCCGATTGAATTTGAGAGAGAATGATGAATAATAATCCAATGAATCCTCTATAAAACATGGCTAAGGTCTTTTTCATTTTTTTGATTTAATAAAATTAACAACCAACAATGGTAATCGCTTTCTGGTCTTTTTTTTTCGTATTTCATTCATTACATTTTGGTGTAAAAGTAATACTATTAAAAATCAAATATAGTTAATGGATGAATAGGATAACATGTAATTGGAGGTAATTGTTGCAATAACGAAACAGTATTATATTTTATTTCTTGTATTTAAAAATTCTCTTTTGCCTTAAATCCATTTCTCTCTGCTTACCAATCAGTTACAAACTCTCAAAAAATCAAAAAACCACCTCATTTGAGGTGGTTTTTTAAATGTTTGATGATAAATCTATTGATCAATTAAAAAATGATTTACCATGGTTTTCCTGTGCCTTGAAGTAACCAAGGTTTTGCCCATTGATTATTTTTCCCTCTACTTGCGCCAAATGTTACTTGAAGTTTTTCTACTGCTTTCGTTACTTCTGTTGCATTGAAATTTATTTCATTATTTCCATAGGTGAAACGTACAGCAACCACTGGTTCAGGTGAAGCTGGTCCTGTTTTTAATTGAGGGAATCCCGTTCTCCTGTAATCAAACCATGCTTCTCCTGCATTTGTCCACGATGAAATCCATTTTTGCTCGATGATTTGTCGCAAAGTCCCCGCATAGGCTACATCTGTGTTAGTGATAAATGAGGAATATTTACTTCCAGCACCCCATGTATCCAAGGAAAGTTTAATGGCCTGCTCATAATTTGATTTAGCCTGACCAGCGGTCATGCCATTGAGAGCTGCTTCAGCTAAGATAAAATGAACTTCTGATGCTGAAATTATTCTTGCTTTTAATAGGCCACCTGATTTACCACGATAAACATCCGCTAGTTGAGAAACATGTTGATTTTCTAATTGTTGTCCAGGTGTTGGATTTAAATTATACTCACTTGGTTCCATCAAGGCAGTAGGTACACCTACGAATCTGGATGTATCCAATGTCCTACCTAAAATTGTGGGATTGTAATGTCTGGTAAATCTTGCTCCAGATCCAATTTCGGTTAAATATCGAGCGTCTGAAAAAGAACGAGTACCAGTTTGCAAGACTCCATTTCTTCTAATAAATGGATCAACTGCCACGGTAAGCGAATTATCCTCTACCCATTTACAATGGACTGGACGAAACCAAATTTCCAAGCGTGGATCTTTATCCTTGATTAGTTTGGTTAAAAGAGTTGAGGCAGGTTTTATTCTTCTAAAATTTGAACCTTGGTCAAAATCAGTTGCAGAAGGCCAAGAGTCTGATTGTGCAGCACCAATATAATCGAGCGTTACATCATCCGAAGCGCTTTTGATATAGACCCCTGATTTGTATACAGACTCAATCGTTTTTTTAGCTAAATCAGGAAGTTTTGAAGATATTCTCATGGCATACCTTAAGAGAAGCGAATTGGTAAATTGATGCCATTTAACCGCATTTCCAGCAAAGTAAAGATCATAAGCCGGTACAACTCCAACGAAATTCCCAGCTTCAAAAATTTTAGAGGCATTTTCGAGATCCTGAATAACCCCTTTATAAATGGTTTCTTGGCTATCATAGGCAGGATATTCAAATTTGCTACCTTCTTGATCACCTTTCAAAGCATCCGTGTAAGGTGCATCTCCCCATAAGTCGGTAACTGTGCCAAATAAAAGACCTCGCATAGCCAAATGTACTCCCATGTGAAATTTAGAGCCTGATTTTTCAGCGAGCTCTCCAAGGTACCTGTTTGATCTAAGTAAAGTATAATAACCATTCCAATCTTGCAAACCCCAATCATACTGATTATGACCAGTCCACCATCCATCTTTTTGTGTGTGCTGAACGGTCCCCGCAAGTTCTTGATAGCCTAAATTTAGATTCGCTAAAGCATAGCCTCTTAAAATGGAGGGCATTAGTAGATTAACATTGGCCCCCGAAGTGGAAATACCGTTTGGGTTTTTATTTAATTCTTCAAGATTACTACAAGATGCCAATATAAATACCCCAGTTAAGAGTATAAACTTGTTTATAATTGTGTGATAATTTTTCATAAGAATTATATTTATTTATGAACTTTTTATTTTTAAACAATGATTAAAGAGTAAGATTTAATTTAAAGCCATATGATACGGTCCAAGGTTGAACGTTTTGCAATTCTAGACCTTGGCGGAAAATGTTTTGTGTATCACCTTGTTTATTTCCCGTAATAGTGAAAGCTCGTTCAGGATCAATTCCATTATTTGCTTTGGTCCATAAAATTAAATTTCTAGTAAACACCGAAATGGTGGCCGCTTTAAATCCTTTCATTTTGGGTAAATCATAGCTCAATGCTAATTCACGCATTTTAAGGAAGTCCGCGTCAAAAGTAACTTGTTGATTATAACTCCAAGCAAACATATTGGACGCTTGAACCATATTTGTTCCTGGTCCTCCTAAATTTTCTCTATAAACACCTGGTGAGGTTTCAATCACGCCTGGAATAAATACACCATCAAAATTTGTACCTGTACCAAGGGCAACTGGGAAACCACCGGTTTCTTTTGTATATCCACCTACTCTTGGGAAATTACCATTTTGGGGTATTATGTATTTTCCAGGATCAGATTTTAGTAGAGCTGCAAGCTGATCTGCCGTGTATAATCCACCTGGAATTAGATTATCAATCTGTAATTGTGACTTCCAATTGGATCCACCATAACGGTAGGAGAAGGATTGATATTGACCACCAACTCTCCAATCAAAGCTAGTTGCAAGATTCCATCTTCCATAGCGTAGATTTGATTGAATTCCAATAATCACATCTGGATTAAAATTACCCACTTTTACTCTGCTCTCCCTTGAATTTTCAGGAATCCATGAGCCTTGCGGTGTTAGCACAGGCCAATTATGGTAAGGAGAAGAAGGGTTATTTACTTTTCTATATCCACGGCTGTATAAATCGCCTATATCTTGGCCTACGAAAGTTTGGGCTCCTCCATTATTATCATCCCATAAAGTGATAAAATTCATCCCTGAAGTTAAACTTTCTAAACGAGTCCGCATTCTAGTTAAATTCACATCGACATTCCAAGTAACACCGCTTTGTGTTTTGATTGGCGTTCCTCCAATCATTATTTCCCATCCTCTGCTCGAAATTAAACCGGCATTAATTTGTTTGGCATTAAATCCTGAGGAAGAAGGAGATTGTACATTAAGGATTTGATTGGTATTCTCTTCGTAGAAATATGTTCCCTCAAATCTGAATCGATTGTTGAAAAGGTTTAAATCTAAGCCGAATTCTTGAGATGAATTAATTTCTGGTCTAAGATTAGGGTTTAATAAGGTTCCAGGAAAAGTGTTAGAAACTAAATTACCCCATGTATCAGTACCGAGCACAGGCTCAAGTGCATATGGGTTTGTATCATTTCCTACCTGCGCTATACCTGCCCTTAATTTTAAAAGTGAAACATAGTTCGGTAAATTAAAGGTTGTACTAGCAATCCAGCTTACGGATGCGGATGGGTAAAAATATGACCTGTTTGCCACGGGCAATGTACTTGACCAATCATTTCTTGCTGTCAAATCCAAATACAATTGATCCTTAAATCCTAGGGAAGTTGTAGCAAATGCACTATAAATAGCCTTATTTCTAATGCTGTTACTATATCTAATTCCAATAGGGGTAATGTTAGAAATCGTGTAAAGGTTTGGTAATATTAGGCCCACTCCCGGTGCACTACCCACGTAAAGATCGGTTGATTTCTGATTCATTAAATTTCCTCCAGCCGTAGCGGTAATATTGAAATTTTTGAATGCCTTGTTGAAAGTTGTTAAAAATTCAAGATTAGTTTCTTGATTAAATAAATCATTTAAATGATAACCTCCTTTTCTTTCTCTAGTGTATGAGTAAGGTATTTTTGTTTCCCTGTTCTCCTGATAACTGTCAAAACTTGCCCGAACTTGAGCTGTTAAATTTGGATGCAATTTGTACTCAGCCTTGACATTACCAAATGCCCTATCTCTGTTAAACCCATTCAATAAATGATAAGCTAAAAAATATGGATTGTCCATACTGCTATTTTCTGGATAATTTTGCTGTATACCTTCTTGGCCTGGTCTCCAGACGTTCTTCATTTTCAAAATATCTATGTGAGACCAATTATATGCGGCCTCGAATGGATTGCCTCCTCTATTTCCTGTAGAATTTCTAGAATTGGAGTTAGATCTCGATAAATTTATATCGGTGGTTAACTTAAATTTAGAGGAAAGATCATAAGCAGACGAAAAAGAAAGATTATTTCTATATAAATCAGAATTGGGGATTAAACCATTGTGCGACATATTTGTGTATGCCAATTTGTAATTTGTCTTATCAGTAGATCCTGAAATGGAAATAGAATTAGTAGAGGTAATTCCCGTTTCCAAGAAGTTTTTCATGTTATCCTTGTAGGATTTCATTTCTGTCGGTGTACCTACTCCATTGGCATCTCTTGGAGAATCCCATTGAACGGCTTTATTTCCTTTGTCTAATTCTGTACCTGCCCAATATTCTGATCGTTCATCCAATAAACCCACCCTATTCCCATTCGCATATTTGTAGTGAAAATCCATGTATCGGTATGGACTTTCAAAGACATTACTCGTAGAAAAATTCACTGTTAATGCTTCTCCTTTTTTTCCTTTTTTGGTATTAATGATGATAACACCGTTACCTGCTCTAGATCCATATAATGCTGCCGCTGAAGGCCCTTTTAATACGGAAACACTTTCAATGTCGTCTGGATTTAAGTCCGAAATGGGATTTCCATAATCTACCTCGTTACGATCACCTAGTACCCGCATATTACTCATCGAGTTTTGAACAGGAACACCATCAATAACAAAAAGAGGCTGATTATCGCTAGATAATGACGTTGCCCCTCTGATAACAATACTCGTTGATGACCCAACAACCCCTGTTTGGTTTACTTGAACACCCGCTACTCTTCCTGCTAGTGCATTAACCACATTTTCTTGAGTAACAGTTCTTATTGCATCACCTTTTACCTTACCGACAGAATAACCCAAGGACTTTTGTTCGCGAGAAATACCTAATGCCGTAACAACAACTTCATTTAATTCTTGCATGTTGGGAGTTAACACAATATCAATAATATTTTTATTGTTGACTTTTACTTCTTGAGTTTCAAAACCAATGTAAGAAAAAACCAAATTGCTTGCATTTGTTGTTTCAATCGAGTACTTCCCAGAAGCATCTGAAACAGTCCCTTTACTACTCCCTTTAATGGATACATTTACCCCAGGTACTCCAGCATTATCTTCTGCCGAAGTGATCTTGCCCGAAATAACTCTATTTTGTGCTAACATGGTCGAAAAACAGGCGAATACAAACATTAAAGTAAGTAATTGGCTTTTCGAAATTAAATTGAAAGTAATTTTTGTGTTCATAAGTAATGTAATTTTGATAGGATTAACTTACATGAAAAAATATTTCTCAAAAATATGTAATGCTGTATTGTTGAATTGAAAGGCAGTATTAAATAATTGTAAAAAATATTTCTCAAAGTAAGTAATACTGTTTTGTAATTAAATAATACACCAATGGAAATTTGATAAATAAAATAATCCAAAAAATAAACTATTATTACATAATTAATCCATTAAAAAATATAATAATACCAATTAAGCCCACAGTTCTAGGTTTTTTGTGATTTGTATTTGTTGCTTGATAGTTTTTCTATGAAGTAAGAATCCGAAAAATTAATTAGATTTTTTTTCTTCTTTGCAAGAAATTAAGACGGATATTTATAATAATTAATAAGATGGAAAAGAGTGTTAAGCAATTTTATTTAAGCATATTAATCATTGCGATGTCATTAGGGACTGCATGGGCCATTCGGGGGCAGTTTGGTCATGAACATGGAGCAGCTTGGGCAGGATCGATCGGTTCCTTAGCTGTTTTATTAGTAATAAAGCGAGAGGATTGGCTGAGAAAAGCATTTTCTATTGTTTTGGCTGGAGCTGTAGGTTGGGGTTTGGGTGGTATGATGAGCTATGGTATGGTGGTAGGTTACGGTCGAGGTAGCGATTGGCCAAATGTTTTTTATGGTCTAGCCATGTTGTTTATTATTGGTGGTTTGTATGGTTTTCTAGGAGGGGGTTTATTTGGACTAGCGCTTTCCGACACCAAAAAATACCCTGTTAAATGGGCCAAATTAATTGTTGAAATGACCATTGGTGGTATAATTTGCTACTTTTTTATCATCGAACAATTTGGCTGGAATATGACCCCGCCCCGCAGTGAACTATGGGCAGTATGCTTAGGCATGGCTTTTGCTTTGGCATGGAATATCAGAAGGGGAAAAAATAAAGCGGCGATTCGTGTCGCGATTTTTTCTAGTTTAGGTGCAGGATTCGGTTTCGCTTTTGGGAACTTTCTACAAGTGATGGGGCAGGTTTCACAGATTCATTTTAATTTCTGGAACGTAATGGAGTATACGCTAGGTTTTTTTGGTGGGCTTGGGCTTGCTTATGGAACCTTAACAACCGAATGGGAAAAAGAGGAAAGTACTTCCACCGAAAATCAAAATTTCCAATTAGTCGTTTTGGTGCTTGTCATACCATTTATTATGTGGCAACAAAATTTTGAATTAGAGCGAATTGAATCAACTTTTCTGAAATTATTTTCGAGCAACAATGCTGTTTTTAATCAATCGATTCAATGGGTTTCTTTACTGTTTATTTTAATAGTTGGAGTATATTGGATTTTTAAATTTCGTGCGTTTGAAAATTTAAGTTTCCGAGATATTAAGGTTTTTTTCTTTGGACATTGGGCTTTGTACATTGCCTTAAGCTTCATGATTACCGGCGCCTTTGTAAGTATTTATCGCCCGGAGCAGTATTTGTATCTGGTTAATTTAGTCATGGTATTTTTTTTCATTCAAAGAGCCAAACCCCAATTTTCGCCTCTAAACACAAGTCTTTATGCCGTTTCAAAGTACCTTGTGTATATATTTATCTTTATTAGTATACTTGCCTACACAGCGATACATTCTCATGGTGAACTCAAAGGGGCACGCAAACGATTTGGGGATGAATCACTTTCAGAAAGCGTAATGAAAGTAGACGTGCCGAAGGATTCATCTTCAATCAAAAAGTAATACATGTTCTATAAATTTATTCCTTTTTTCATATTGTTAAGCTTTTTCAGTCAAGCACAGATTTTTCATGGAAACCCCCAGCGCGTTTTATTTATAGGGAACAGCATTACCTATGCAGGGGGCTATGTTCAAATCATTGAGGCATACCAGTTTGCGAATTTTCCGCAACAGGAAATTGAAATTTATAATTTAGGTTTGCCTAGCGAGACAGTTTCGGGCTTGTCTGAAGATGGCCATGCAGGAGGTAGGTTTCCTCGGCCGGATTTACATGAGCGATTAGCTAGAGTTTTGGAACAAATAAAACCGAATGTGGTTTTTGCTACCTATGGTATGAATGATGGAATTTATCAGCCATTTGACGAATTCCGCTTTCAAAAATTTAAAGATGGTATTCAATGGTTGCACAATCAAGTGGAAGCTTCAGGCGCTACAATTATTCACATAACTCCTTCACTTTATGAAGATCCTCTGGACAAAAACAACTACGAAGAGGTGCTTGAGAAATATTCCAAATGGCTTAGCTCCCAAAAGAATTGGCAGGTAATTGATACCCATCAAGCCCTAAAAAAATACCTAAATCAACAGCTTAAAAAAACTGTAAACTTTAAAATTTCTCCAGATGGAGTTCATCCAGGGCAACAAGGGCATTTCCTTATTGCCAAAGAAATTCTTCGTTATTTGGGTGCAAAAAAAATAAAAAATGTCTCATCTGTGGATCAGATTTTGAGACCTATCAAACAACCTAAGGATTTTTTTGACCTAGTTGTGAATCGACATAACATGCTGAAAGATGCCTGGCTCACGGAAGTCGGACATAAAAGACCTGAAATGAAAAAGGGCTTGTCTATCTCAGAAGCGTTGGAAAAATCTGCTAGCTTAAAGTTGAAAATACTGGAACTAACACGCTAAAGAAAAACAGGAAAATTTTGAACTATGCACATCATTCATGTCAACTAATTCAATTTAAATTCTCTTGAATATTGTAAGGGAGTTTTTCCCGTAATCTTTTTAAATGCATTGTTAAAATTGGGGAAATTATTAAATCCAGCTTCATAACAAATTTGCGTTACTTGAAATTGATTTTCCTTTATCAGCTTACAAGCATATTCTACCCGAATTTCATTTAAGAAATGAGAAAAGTTTTTTCGTGTTCTATTTTTGAAATATCTACAAAATGAATTTGGACTTAAATTAGCAACTTCGGCTACTTCCTCAATTTTGATTTTTCGTTTAAAATGTTTAGCAGAGTAATTGTAAATCGAATTGAGCCTTTCTGTTTCTTTTTCGCTTGGGTTATGTTCCAAAACACGAGTGGCTAACATTTCTAAATCTTGACTTTGCGAAATGATATCCAGCATTGATAAAAGTCCAAGAATCAGATTGCTTTTGGTGTCTACCAGCATTTCAAGCATTTTTTTACTGATCGATTCTTTCGTTTTACCAATGAGGCGGATACCTAACTTTGATTTTTTTAAAAGTAGTTTTATGTGCCTATTTTCCACTAATTCAAAAAAGTCTGTACCAAATATTTTTGGATCAAAATGTATGACCACTGCCGAGACAGTTAGTTCTGGATTGCCTTTAAAATAAATATTATCACTTCGCAAATAATGAGGACAATTTGATCCAATAACCAATAAATCCCCATCTTGAAATCGTTGAATGCTATCGCCTAAAAATTGGGTGCCTGTTCCTTTTTCGATATACAATATTTCGATTTCTGGATGATAGTGGTATTGGTTAAAAAAATAGGCAAAATGGTCTCGCCTTACACTAAATGAACGCAAGGACTGTGGAGAGACTTTTAATAGATGAGCTTTCATTTTATGTTATTTTACCATTAATATGGCAATATTTTTCTTACCCTTCACAATTTTTGCCAAAATAGTTTATTTATTTGATTTTTTAATTTAACTACCTCAAATCAAAAATCCATTTTTTTGTCATGTTAAATTCTTTTTGAAAAATGCGCTTGTTTATACAAAATTGCCCAATTTTTTTACTCATAAATTCGTGTATTTTGCCATTAATCCTTATTGTATTTTCTTTCTTGTTGTTTTGGGTAAACCGTATGCTTGCCCATAAACTTGACTAGCACAGCCCCAAGCCACAATAATAATGAATCGCGGTGAAAGCCTGTATTTTATTTTGCGAATTAAGGTAGTTTTTTTTGATATTAATTAAAGTCTGTTTTGTTGACGGACTTCAACCTTTTAAATGATGGATATGAAGAAGTTTGTAGGATTATTATTACTGTGTGCAGGTCTTAGTGCTCAAGCCCAAAAAAAGCCAGTAAAACCCTTGTATGTGGATAAAGCATTCACACAAGATTATAGTGTAAAATACTATGTTAAAGACCCACAAATATCCCTAAAATCGGCCTTTTCAGATCGAAATGAGGCTATAAAAATTTTTGGCTCAGATGGGTTGATGATACCTCATGATGGCCAATTTTTATACCCAGGAAGTTTAGGTAAGGATCAACGGAATCGCACGAGTAGCTTAAAAAAAATACAAAGTTTACTGCTGCATGAGAATCAATTTGTTTTCATGGATGATGTGGCAATTTTTAGTCATGCTTGGGCAGGAACGCTCTATTCTAAACACCAATTGCCCAAGGCTAACATCTTTGCTGGGGGAAATGATTTTGCCTTTTTAATAAGTGATGGATCTGAATTGCATTTGGTAAAACATTCAAAAACAATTTTTAAATTGAATGTGACCGGAGACAAGGTATTAGCAATTGAATTTGATAAAACTACGGGATATTTTTGGGTCTTGACCTCGAAAGGGTTGAGCCGATTTGATCCAGCTTCTGGCCAACTTTCTTTGTGGATTTCTAAGTTAAATTTAACTGCTTTTGATGTCGAAGCTAATGAAGCCATTTTAGGATCAACGGAAGGATATTTTAAAGTTAATTTAAAGACCCAAAATGTAGGGAAAGTTGAACAAAAAATTCCAGTGAAATCGATTACTTCGGTTAAAATAATTGGAGAAAAAATTTGGTTTGGGTCCACCAATGGTGCATTTGCTCTGCGAAAAGACGGTAAATTTGATTATTACCAAGGCGAACGTTGGCTTCCGGGCAATATGGTTACATCCATTTCCGAAGGACCCAATAAATCCATCTTAATTTTAACATCAAACGGATTGGGACAAATTTGCTTTAAGTCCATGACCCTGCATGAAAAGGCGATGTTTTATGAGAAGCAAGTGCGTGATAGACACATTAGACATGGATTTAATGCACAGTTAAAAAAGATGGATCATGGAAATATTAGTACTGGATACTTGTCGGATTCAGACAATGATGGTTTGTGGACCTCAATGTACCTTGGAGGTGAAATATTTAGGTATGCCGTTACCAAAGAAGCTGAAGCACTAGCCAATATCCGTGAGGCCTTTGAATCTATGGAGAGATTATATACAGTCAATCCCGTTCCAGGATTTCCCGCTCGTTCTTATGAAAGAAGTGGATTTATCTCGCAGCTTTCTGATCCAGAACGCTGGCAACACGCTCCAGAACCTGAGTGGGATTGGAAATCTACAACCTCTTCAGATGAAGTTATTGGTCACATCTTTGCCTTTGGTGCTTTAGCGGAACTAGTGGATGTACCTGATTTACAAAAACGTTCGATTGTCTTGATTGATACCTTGATGTCACATATCATCAAAAACAACATGTATTTAATTGATTATGATGGAAAACCCACGCTTTGGGGCAAATGGAATCCAGATTATGTAAATGGATTTTCCATACATGTAGGAGATCGTAAACTTAATTCTTCCAATATTGTAGCGATGTTACAAACCGCCTATCGATTTACCAAAAAACCTATTTATAAACAAAAAGCTTTCGAGCTTATGCAGAAATTTGGCTATTATGAAAATCTGATGAGACCTATTGGTCAAATTGGTCATGCACCAGAGGATGCTGATCCTCATGCAAAAAACCTTTCTGATGGATGGAATCATTCCGACGATGAAATGTATTTTGTCGGTTATTGGGGTTTATATCGATATGCCTTTAATGATACCCTCCGATCAAGTTTTAAGAAATCAATTCTTGATCATTGGCAAAGTGAAAGACCAGAAAAGGAGGGGGCATGGAATATTTTTACAGCATTAACTGGGGCTAAAGAGTTTGATTTAGACGAAGCGGCTTGGTATTTGCGAGAACATCCTCTCGATTTAATTGATTGGGCCATTCAAAATAGTCACCGAGGTGACATAGAAATGTTAGCACCGAATTTCCGAAAACAAACAACCAAAGAAGTTTTGCCCCCAGATGAACGACCTATTCAGCGCCATAATTCAAATATGTTTACGTTGGATTATACTCGGGGCAATGGGGATGGAGAGCATAGTGCCGGTGATATATGGCTCTTGCCTTATTGGATGGGTAGGTATTTAAAGGTGATAAGTGCACCCGAAAAAGGAAAATAGTTTGCTTTTTTTATAGGCCATAATGATTGTTTTCTTAGCTTCGTAAGCTGGTATATTTAAAAGTTTTTTTTGTTTTGTATGTAAAACTTAGAGCGTAAAAAAATGATGGAAAGGAAAAGATTACTTTCACTAGATGCATTTCGGGGTTTTACCGTGGCGGCCATGATTTTGGTGAATTTTCCAGGAAATGACGATGAAGTATTTAAACCTCTTTCACATACCCATTGGTGGGGCATTTCATTTACTGATCTCATTGCTCCCTTTTTTTTATTTATCGTTGGGGTGTCTATCACTTTTGCATATACCCATCAGATACGAGACGGAATCCATCCCAAAACTTTGTATGTAAAAATTGCCTCTCGGGCACTTAAAATTTTCGCCTTGGGCATGCTGCTCAATTGCTTGGGACTCATCGGAAATTTTACGTGGGAAGAGGTGCGCTGGACAGGGACACTCCACCGAATTGCCATCGTGTTTCTGGTTTGCAGTGTTTTAAGTTTACACACAAATTGGAAACAACAAGTTACAATAGGAGCAACGATCCTGCTTGCATATGGCATCGCCATGACCTGCATTCCTACACCTGGCTATGCAAATGTGATGCTTGAGCCAGGAATTAATTTGGCGGCGTGGGTGGATCAAGAATTCTTACCGGGAAAAATGTGGCAAGGGAATTGGGATCCAGAAGGTATTTTAAGTACTTTTCCTTCATTTGTTACTACCATTTCGGGTATGCTTGTAGGAACCTTATTGATTTCTAAACTATCCCAAGAACAAAAAGTCATCCGTCTATTTGTTTTTGGTTTTGCCTCTTTTGTAATCGGTATTATTTGGAATTGGCAATTCGGCTTAAATGAAAACTTATGGAGTAGTTCCTTTGTCATGTTTACTTCAGGCATGGCCGCTATGACCTTAGCAAGTACCATTTATGTGGTTGATATGCTTCAATACGAGCAGTGGGCTAAATTTGGTATTATTTATGGCATGAATGCCATTGTTGTGTATACCCTAGGGGATCTACTTTCGCCCTTATTTTTTGGAA
Source organism: Spirosomataceae bacterium (assembly GCA_044372695.1). Classification (GTDB taxonomy): domain Bacteria; phylum Bacteroidota; class Bacteroidia; order Cytophagales; family Spirosomataceae; genus Aquirufa. The sequence goes on along the minus strand of JBILRJ010000002.1, from coordinate 11,061 downwards.
TTAAGTTTGGAGATGTTTCTCTCAATCAGGCATTTTTTAGTGGACTAACGCAGGTAGGAATAACACCTAAACTGGCTAGTATGCTATATTCACTGATCTATGTTGGCATCAACTTCATTCCAGCATATTTACTTTATAAAAAGAAAATTTTCATCAAAATTTAAGTTTAAAATTTATGACAACAATCACAGAGCAATCTGGAAAGCACAGGGATTTAGAGAAAAAATCCATTCAGGAATTGACATCCGCTATTAATGGAGAAGATCAATCTGTCGCATACGCGATCGAAAAAGAATTACCTGCGATTAATGCTTTAATTGAAAAGATCGTTTCAAAGTTGAAAGCGGGTGGAAAAATGTATTACATCGGGGCAGGAAGCGGCGGTCGACTTTCTGTACTTGATGTTATCGAACTTCCTACCACTTATGGCATAGAACCTGGTTTGATTGATTCGATTTTAGCGGGTGGGAAAGAAAATTTAGTTTTGGCGCTTGAGGAAAAAGAAGATGATACCACGGCCGGATGGACGATGTTGCTTGAAAAAAACATCTCAGATAAAGATTTTGTTTTGGGTATTTCGGCCAGTGGATCTACTCCATTTGTCTTATCTGCTCTTAAACAATGCAGAGAAAATGGAATAACAACAGGTTGTATTGTGAGCAATCCAAATTCAGCCATCGCCAAATATGCCGACTTCCCAATTGAGGTTATTACCGGCCCTGAGTTTATCTGTGGTAGCACACGAATGAAATGCGCAACCGCTCAGAAAATGCTTTTTGATATGATTAGTACGACCACCTTGATTTGCTTGGGCCGTGTAGAGGATAATAGAATGGTTAACGTAAAACTAATCAATGATAAAATAACGGATCGGGCGGTTAAGATGCTGATGGAAAAATCAGGAATCAGTAATTACGAAGAGGCTCAAAAACTGTTGCTAGAACATGGGAGTGTAAAAATAGCCTTGGATTTTATACGTAGCTAATGAAAATTACACCTTCAAAATCAGTAGAAATTAGTGAAAAACAGGAAACAAGTCCTGGGAAAAACCTTTTGGTGATAGGGCTACTATTTTTTGTTTTTGGTTTTGTAACTTGGCTAGGATCTGTCTTAGTTCCCTATTTAAAAATTACCTGCCAGCTAACGAATACCTCCTCTTATTTGGTCGCTTTTTCATTTTACATTTCTTATTTGATTTTCGCTTTGCCCTCCGCCTTGTTGTTGCAAAAAATAGGTTATAAAAACGGCATGGTGGTGGGCTTGCTTCTTATTTCATTGGGGACTTTTTTGTTTATTCCAGCTGCACAATCAAGAACTTTTTTCTTGTTTTTGTTGGGTCAATTTATTCAGGGTTGTGGCTTAGCTATCCTTCAAACAGCTGCTAATCCCTATGTTGTCAAATTAGGCCCTCCGGAAAGTGCCGCTAGAAGAATCAGTATGATGGGGATTTGCAATGGAATTGCAGGCATTATCGCACCGATTATATTGGGGTCTATTGTATTAAATGATGCTGATTCAGGTCAATTAAAAACCTTCGCCTTTGATCTTGAAAAAAAAGCTCAGCTATTGCAAGAAATTGCTAACAAAGTCATTGCTCCTTATGGTTTGATGACATTTATTTTACTTTTTCTCGCCTTCTGTATTTACCGGATCGACTTGCCTGAAATTGCTTCGGAAAATGACGATTCCACTGAGAAAAATGCGGAAAACAATCCGAAAAGTATTTTTGAATTTCCACATTTACTTGTAGGGGTCATTGCCCTGTTTTTGTATGTTGGTGTGGAAGTAATCGCTGCCGATAGCATCATTCTTTTTGGAGCATCTCAGGGAATTGCCATGTCAACCGCCAAATTCTTTACCAGCTTTACGCTTGCAGGAATGTTGATGGGTTACCTGATTGGGATTCTTTTGATTCCTAAATATATATCACAAGAAAAGGCACTGATGGTATCTGCTATTTTGGGTATAGTTTTTTGCTTATTGGCATTAATGACTGATGGAAATACGTCCTTGACATGCATTGCTTTACTTGGTTTAGCCAATGCGCTTATTTATCCTTCTATATGGCCGCTGGCATTAAATGGATTAGGTTCATTAACAAAAATTGGTTCATCTTTACTGATTATGGCAATAGGTGGGGGTGCGATTTTACCTTTGATTTATGGTTATTTAGCTGATCGATTCTCTCCTCACCAAGGATATTGGTTAGTGATTCCCTGCTATTTTTTTATTCTATATTTTTCCATTTTTGGACACCGCTTAGCCAAAAGAAACCTTTGAAAATTTTAAACAAATGCCATGATTTTGATTGCAGATAGTGGGTCTACAAAAACCCTTTGGAGTTTACAAGATGATGAGGGATCTGTTCGTAGATTTGAAACGAAAGGCTTTAATCCTTATTTTTCAGACCAGCAGCAGCTTGTAAATACACTCAACGAAAGTGAAGTACTCCGAGGAATTCATCGCGACGAGTCAATAGATATTTATTTTTATGGAGCTGGTTGTTTTCCTGACAAAGCGCACACGATTGAACAGGCGATGCACTCTTTTTTTTCAAAAGCATTGGTTCATGTAGAGCTAGATCTTTTAGGTGCAGCTCGCGGCTTGTTGGGTCATTCGGATGGTTTTGTTGGAATTCTTGGTACTGGGGCGAATAGTGGTTTGTTTGTTGGCGGAAAGATCGTCCAAAACATAGATTCTTTGGGCTATATTTTAGGTGATGAGGGAAGTGGCTGTTACATAGGGAAACAATTGTTATCCATGTATCTTCGGGGTTACCTTCCTGCCGATTTGGCGGAAAAATTTTTCGATTGCTACCGCTTGTCTTCTGAGGACATCATGGATGCCCTGTATGCGAAGCCCTTGGCGAACAGGTTTTGCGCAAGTTTTAGCACGTTTGTTGGGTCAAATATCGAACATCCTTTTTTAGGTAAGCTAGTAGCAAATTGTTTTGATGATTTTTTTAAAAATCTCGTAAGTCAATACAGCGATTATCAAAACTTGAGTTTTAATTGTGTAGGTTCAGTCGCTTATCATTTCCAACATATACTTGAGCAAAGTTGTCAAAAATTCCACATGAATTTGGGGAATATACGTCAATCGCCAATGGATGGGTTAGAGCTTTTCCATAAGGCTAGGCTAAGCTAAAAATCTCTGTATCAGTTTTATTTTTGACAGTATTCTAAGATAAATTTTTCTAGATTTAATCCGATGGATAAGTCACAATAGCCAGCGGGCACCAAGGATTTTTTAATTAAATCAGCATACTGTTTGATTTGTTCGGGGCTCGCTGCAAGTCCTTTTTTCTTCTGATTTAGAAGTTCTATACTTCGGTTTGAAATCAGTTGAAGGGAGGTGGAATGCGTCAGTAAATCTTTGAGTAATGGGTTTTTGTCAGCCATTTTTTGTATGCTGGCATGATTGCTATCCCATAAATGGAATTGCTGGTAAAGTTTTGCAAGCAAGGTATCGGAAGGGTTTATTTTCAAAGCATCCAAGAGCTTATTGAATTTTCTCAAAGCGGAAGGGTCTGGCGCAGCCACATCAACTAAAAGTGAATAAGGAGAATATTTAGTGAAATTATTGGCATCATTTCGTTTATATCCTTTTACCGGTTCAATGTAGTCGACAACATTTTCTAATGCGTTTACATCTTCCGTTCTTGCTAAACGTCTTAGCATCATTTGTTTGTTTTTGATGTGTGTCGAACCAAGCCATTCTAATTGGATTGAAATGATGTCTAATCTCCTATACATGTCATCTACATCTCGAATGTTTTCAGGAGACCATAATCTTTCAGCAATGGCAGCGGTTCTTGGCCATAACCTAGAGTCAATTGTTTCTGGGCTAACATGTTCGGTCCACATCGTGGCCTCTCCACCAATGATTAATTTTTCTTCTTGGGGACTAAGAATACGATCTCCATTTTGAATTTTTTTAATTATTTCTGACTCAAATCGATTAAAATTGGCTTCGCTGTCTGGTACAATGACTTTGTTTAAGAAGGGGATAGGGTCGTTTAAATAATGATAATAGGTAGGTTGAACTAAATCAATGTAATAGCCTTTGGATAGAATGCTTTTATAGCCATTTTTTGCGGAGGCTAATAAAGCTTCCATTCCTCGCCACGATTGTACAACGATGTCCTTGGGGACTTTTGTTTCAATTAATTGATCTAACTCGCCCTTTTCAAAATATTCTTTCGCCTTAGCATCATCCATTTTTTTCATTAAAATCTCATCCCAACCCACGATTGTTTTATTTGATCGCTTGAGAATTTTTTGGATCCTTTTGTTAAAATAGTTTTGAAGAGCAACAGCATCTTGTAGGCCTTCTTTTTTCATGAAAGCTTGAATGCTTTGGTTTTTTGCCCAATCATTGCCTGTATTTTCATCTCCGCCGATGTGAAAGTAGTGATCTGGGAACAAGGATGCGACTTCGCTTAGTAGGGTGTTAAGAAAAACGTAGGTACTTTCTTGTGTGGGATTTATGGTGGGATCAAACACCCCCCAATGATCTTGTAAGGTATAAGTTCGCTTATTGGAGGCCAGCTCGGGAAATGCAGTTAAGATTGCTGTGGAGTGCCCAGGTAAATCAATTTCGGGAATGACTCTAATGCCGCGTTGATCGGCATATTCGATGATTTCTGCTACTTGTACATGGGTAAAATAATTTCCACCAGAGGCTTTTTCGTGAAGTTTGGGAAAAACTTTTGACTCGATTGTGTACCCTTGGTCGTCACTTATGTAAAAATGAAAAACATTCATTTTTACCATGGCCATGGCGTCAAGTGTTCTTTTGATGACGTCCATTGGCATGAAATGATAGGGCTGAGATAGCAATAATCCCCTCCAAGCGAATCTTGGATTATCTGAAATGTTCGCACCTTGAAAATAAAAACCATTTGGATCAGATTCGACGAGTTGGAGTAGCGTTTCCAATCCTCTAATGGCGCCAATATCACTTGCGGCATTAATTTTTATTTCTGAATTATTCACGCTTAGCGTATAGGATTCTTCCATATCCAATTGCACGACTCCCTTTTTGATGGAATGAATTTTTAACGCTGCAGAAGGATTATTGCTCACATTTGGGATCTCCCATGTTTTGAAAAAAAGACCAGTTTTTTCAGATAATCGTTGCATAAACCTGCTTGCCTCTTTGGGCAATCTTTTATCTGCTAGTCCCGTGATGTTAATGGTGAAATTATTTGTTAATCGGTAATTTTCTTTGTTCAAACTGACCGAAGTTGGTACTGGCATTAAGTTCGTTTGTTGAGCCTGTACCATAAATGGTGATACCAGTACACAAACAATCAAAAGCAAAATTTTCATATTCTTGGGAGATTTATGGATGTCACAAAAAAATAACGTATGCTGTCAAGCTAAACTAGAATTCCCTTAAGGAGTGTTTGATCTTGTAATGAATTTAAATAATCTTTTTTTTCTGCGCAATTTTTGCCTGTTTTATTTTCTCCTAATCAAATCTTCCTTGTTGTAAGGCTGCTTCTAATTCCTCAAGCATGTAGTTTATTTAAATCGATATTCTGTTAAGAAAGTCAAATTCTTTTCCTTCAAATTCAATGAAGGAAATTTGGGGGTTTTCTCCTTAGATCTTAAATTAAAGGATAGATTTAAGGGGATTTATTAGAAAATCCAGAGAAAATTAACAGGTTTTCAATGAGTTAATCCCTTTTAGGGCTACTCATCAGCTGTCATTATTTTAAATAACTTTTTGTAATTTGCTCATCTGAATTGTTTTAATTTTACAATAGTTTAATTTGCTATTGTAACGACCTATTTAAATGAAAATCTTGATCATAAAAAATAACTTATGATGACTCCTTTATTGAACAGAAATATCCTATTAATTCTTGCATTCATTTGCGCAATGACTGAGAGTTTGGCTCAAAAATATGCTACTCCTCTTAGTCCTGAAGAATCCATGAAAAAGTTGCAGGTGGCCACAGGGTTCTCCGTTGAATTATTTGCTTCTGAACCCCATGTCTTTGATCCAGTAGCTTTAGAATTTGATGCTCAAGGCAATGCCTTCGTCTTAGAAATGCCCGATTACCCCTACGAAGTTGAGCCTGGAAAAGGCCATGGCCGAATTCGCTTGTTGAAGGATACAGATGGAGATGGGAAAATTGACAATTCAATCATTTTTGCCGAAAATATAACAGAAGGGACAAGCATGCTATTTTGGAAAGGGGGGCTAATTGTTACCGCGGCACCTCATATTCTATATTTAAAAGATACCAACGGAGATGGCAAATCAGATACCTCGGAAATTTTATTTTCAGGTTTTTTTCAAAATAATTCAGAAGCTCAGATTACCAGCCTGAAATTAGGAGTTGACAATTGGATCTACGCAAATAACCATGGCCAAAATGGAAAAGTAAGCTTTAGTCAATCGCCAGGAATGCCCCCATTAGATGTTAAAGGTGCCGATTTTCGTTTTAGATTGGATCGAAATGTTTTTGAGCTTGAAACTGGTTCAGGACAATTTGGACAAACCATTGATGACGGGGGGCATCGTTTCTTTACTGAGAATTCAATCCATATTCAACAATCAATCATTCCTTGGCGCTATACGCACAGGCACGCCTATTTACCCATATCAAAATTTAGTACAAGTATCACAGATCACGAAGAACATACTTTTCAAGAAACACCACCTCCCTACTGGCGAGCAGAGAGAAGCGCTCGTAGAAATAAATCATTCAAAGAAGCGAATTTGAATCGGATCGAATATGCGGAAGACCGATTTAGTGGGTCTACTGGAAGTGTCATCTACCATGGGGATGCAATGCCCAAAGAATTTTATGGTAATATTTTCACGGGTGACGTATCCGGAAATTTGGTCCATCGGGATATCCTAAGTCCGAGTGAAACCAGTCCTGTTATGGTGGCCAAACGAGCTGAATCAGAAAAAAACAAGGAATTTATCTCTTCCACCGACCCCTGGTTTCGTCCCATTACATTCTCAGTTGGCCCTGACGGATACCTATATATGCTTGATTATTACCGTCAACATATTGAAACACCAGTCTCGATTCCCGATGACCTAAAAGCGGACATGGATTTTATGGCTGGAAGTGATATGGGGCGAATCTATCGGGTTAAACCGGCTAATGCTCCCTACAAAAGTGTTAACATCAATCTAAATACTGAAACAAGTATCCAATTACTTAACTATTTATCGTACGAAAATGGTTGGTACCGCACGCATGCTCATCGTTTGCTGCTCGAACGACAAGATATGTCAGTCGTAAAAGCAGCCAAACTTCTGTTAAATAAAAGCAAGGATCCAAGAACGAGGTTACACCTTTTATACGTGCTTGAGGGTTTAAACGCATTGGATATACCGGTCATAAAAAAAGTATTACAAGATTCTTCCCCAGATGTTCGTGAAAATGCTTTAATGCTAGCTGAACGCTACTCAGAAACCCTTCCAAGCATGCTAAAAATGCTAAATGATGCCTCCCCAAGGGTAAAATTACAGGCTGCTTTAAGTCTAGGGCAGTTTAAAAACCAAGAAATTATCGATGCATTTTCAAAACTTATACAAAGTCAAGGCCAAAATGATTGGCTGAGGTTGGCAGTTTTGAGTTCTGAGCTTGGTTCATCTCCAGATCTTTTGAAATCTATGGTAGGCAACCAGGTTTTTTCTCCAAATCCCGAACCTTGGAAACTACGTTTCTTGCAAGACCTTTCATATACCATCGCAGCTAGAAACAATAAATCGCAATTGGTATCTTATTTGAATTTATTATCTCTTCCTACCATGAGCGATTTAAATTTACAAACGGCTGCACTAAAAGGAATTAAATTAGGCTTAACTAAAAATGGGGCCTCAAAGGAAATCGCAAGCCAACTAAACACAGGATTGGAGTCTGAAGTAAAAGCTTCTTTTCAAACCTTGCGTCAACTTTATTCAGTACACTAATTTCAATTGCTTTAGACCTAAAATTGAAATTGAGCAAATTGCACTAAAAATGAAAGAGAATAAATATGCACGTAGAAACTTTCTGCAAAAGTATTTGAACTTGGTTTGCCTGCTTGCAGGATCGGGAACTATTTTGAGCCTTAAATCCAAAGCTTCAGTGACTGAATGGAAAAAAACGAGCGCCTCAAATAAAAAGCAGCCAGCCAAAAAATTAGGCCCACAAGATGATCCTAAAAATCCATGCGATGATCTCTCTAAAGTCAGTGCAGATGAAATTTCCAAGAGAAAAAAATTGGCCTATGTAAGTCAATCGCCTGTTGAAAATAACCAATGTGGAAATTGCAACCTTTACATACCTGCTCCTGATAAGCCATGTGGGGCTTGTCTTCTATTTAAAGGCCCAGTGAGTCCAGGGGGCCATTGTGCTTATTGGGCTCCTATAAACGAATAATGCAGATCCTTTGAATTTTCTGCCATTAAATAATGGCTCATATTTTTCATCCTCACGATTCTGGATTTCTTTGAAAAAACGAAATCTTGATCCTTGAAATTATCCGGATTAGACGAGCAATACGTAAAAGCTTATATTTCAAAAATTAATGTAAGAGCTTGTGAATGGCTTTCATTAATATGGCCTCTGCCTCCGCAGTAAGGGCTGATGCCTGTCCGGTTTCGTAACCACCTTCCTTGTAAGCAATCGAGTTTCCAATGTATCCCACTGCATAATCGCCATAACCAGCTACGGCAACAAACAAATCTTTGCGTTCAGCTTTGGCTGCCAGTTGATATTCAACAAAAGGCTCTCCAGGGAGATGAAGGATCCTTACATTGCCCATAGTTAAACATGAAAGATCAATCTTTTTGCCAGATTGTAAACGCCGTAACCAAACTAATTTAGATAAATTATTGGCTAAAAAGACAGCTGACTCCGTTTTCATTTTTGCTTCCAGGGATTCAACATGAGTTGCAGGAATCAAAGCGACCGATTCGATGTTCCATTGAATGGAATTTGGTTCTATGCGCTCAAGTTGGGTTTGATCCCATGCTCTTTTCATCCCATCTGCCAAGCGTTCCGCCAAAATCAATCTATTTTTTTTATTTCCATCATTGTATTTTCCTGCGGTTAGATTCCCACCTGCTCCGTTGAAATGAATATGAAGCGCATCGGGAACAGCCAATTGGCGTAAAAAACGAGCAATTCCTGGAAAATCAGGATTAGCCACCCCAGTTCGATAATAACTTTGCGGATGTGATGCATAATAACTTAACACCGCTAGGGGTTTATCATTGTTCCAAAAACTAATCAAAGAGACCATGGGGTCTATTAATCCTTCGGGTTCAGCACGAATAGCAGGATCAAGGGTGGCAGAAGTTCGTGAGGCTTTAGCCTTACCATCAGGACCTATAATCCGTCGATTGGAGGCAACTTGATATACAGGAGCCTCACCTTTTCCGATGTGCGTAAAGGGTACTGCAACAGAAATAGATTTCTGGATGGCATGTCCAAGACGTTTAATTAGATCTCTTGTAAAAGTCCCTTCGAAAGCGATTGGATTTAAGCCTGCTTCTTGCATTAATTTCTCTGCCCCTAAATCAGATGAAGGGGCATCATGCTGATGAATGGCATGCACAACAACCCGAGAAGGAATGGTAGCAGCCGCCTCAGCCATAACGCGTTTAAATTCATCTTGACTGTCATTACTAATCCCAATCCAATCCACTGAGCACATGACGATAGGAAGGCCTGCACCTAAAATAACGACACCTTTCGCGCGTAAACCTAAATCCCAGTCATTAAGCATGGGGTCATACGTTAGTTGAGTCCCTACCGGTGGTGTTGCATCCACATCAAATAGTGCTAGTTTTAAGGTTGACTGTACTGCTTGTGCATTAATTAACACCGCCTGAAGTACAAACACACATGTAAAAATGAAACGAAAAAGCCAAGCATTTAATTTGTCAGACATTGCCTAAATTTTAGATCTATGTTCATCGCAAGAGGTTGAGACATTCATATAATTCTCATGAAAAGTTTTCTATCATTGCTTAATATTAAACAATGTTAAAAAAAATATCCATCATTTAAAATTAAAAAAAGCTCTATTTCTCACGAAAACCCCTCTATTGCTACCGCTTCCATAAAATAAAAAAACCAACTCTTTTTAAATGGTTTCTGTGGTTCCAAAGGGCGAGTCGATGTGGCTACAATGAAATTTTAATCGGATTAATACCTTTATCATGCGAATTAAGCGTTGAAATTATTATTTGAGTCAGTTCTAAACGTATCTTTAAAAGCGAATTTGAAGTTGATATTGCCTTATTTAATTTAAAGCAATGCAATTTACCGGCTAATTCTTTTTCTATGGCATTTCTTTTTTTGAAAAAAAAGAAACAAAAAACTTTTTTATTTAGCTTAATCCAAGACGAATCCGCAAGCGGAACGATTTTCTCTTCGCTTACGGCTATTTTCTTTGACCCTATCGCACATCGCCCATGCGCATTGTCAAAGCTCCGCCTTGAAGCTCCGTTCAAATCTTTCGTTAGGATTAAGCGTTGGCCATAAATAAATTTTTATAACGAATGATACCAATGTTTTTTAACCCGTAATCCGCATTTATAGGATTAATCTATTCCAATTTAATTGATTAATTTCTTGTGATTTGAGTTAGTCAAATTCAGTTTCTTTTACAAGCTTATTTGCTGCTTGGTCCTAAATTGCTTGTTTATTTTAAATGAAATTAATGCTACATTTGATTAGTTAGATTACATTCTAATTAAACAAACTCCATTTTTTTTAACCTACGTGCAAAGAAATGTTCTTTGTATCATTTGTAAATTGTTTGAAGAAGTAAATGTCATTAATTTGACTAATATATTTTATCATCGACCATGGTTTCAATAAAATCTATTTTTCTATTTTTTGCTTTTTTAGCGATTTCCATTAATTCAATGGGGCAAGATCTTTATAAAATAAAAGCAGGAGATCCCAATGGCATCAATAAATGGTATAAGGGTAGACAAATTGCACAAGTGATGAGTCATTTTGGCATTGATTGGCTTGAAAGAAAGGAAAGGGAAATCGAAGAAAATACTTCGCTATTATTCAAAAACTTA
>JBILRJ010000384.1:0-2690 GCA_044372695.1 Spirosomataceae bacterium | reverse complement strand
AAGGCCATAAAGCCGAATTTGTCAAAAAAATCGCGAGTAGATTCCAAATGCTTTCTTTTGAACAAAAAGCTATCAGGTCTTTTTTCTACGGATTTTCCAAAATACCTGCCCGTTAAATATCCCAATAGGGACCCTAAAATGGCCGCTAAAAATAAACTCAATAAAATTTGTTCCAAAGGGTCTTTAATTACACCCGTGCCTCCAAAAACACCGGTAAGAAACAAGAGGTAATCGCCTGGAAGAAAAAAAGCGAAAAACAAACCATTTTCAGCAAATACGATCAACGTAATAACCAAGAGCCCAGATCGAATGATGGTCTCTGAATCGGTTAGTTGATGCCACAAAAGGTTTATTTCATCCATATTGATTAGATTCACTTAGGCCATTGGCAGATTTTAAAGCTTTTGTTTAAAATCAATCTTAAATGAGAGCATAAATATCTATTAAAATTTCCAATTTTTGTTACATTTACAGCGTGAAAACTTATTTAGCATTGATTTTGTTCTTAATTTTCTTCTTTGGGAGTTTAATTCCTAAAGTAGGATTGGAGCAATCTTTCAAGGCCAACGAACTTTTGAAGCATTATCAAGTTCACAAAAAGCAAACTCCAGAAAATTTCAATTTTTTTGATTTCCTTTGGTTGCATTACTCAGCGGACTCGAAACATCCCAAAAATACCCAACATCCCAATTTACCCAGCTTGGATTTAAGTGGTGCGGCAGGTTTCATTCTACCAGCTTTTTATTTGATTTTCCTACTGCCTGTTTTGGTATTTATTTCACGCAGATTCCAACACGCTTGGAAAAACTTCTACCATTTTTCTGTTATTAGCATCATCATCGCTCCTCCTCGAGTAGTTTCAAAACTCTGTTTTGTTACATGCTAATTCAATCAATATGATCAATTCAATAATTAATTTCAGTATCCGCAATAAGCTCATTGTGGGTTTAATGGTAATAGCTCTAATTGCATGGGGCGGTTTTTCCCTGAGCAAATTGCCCATCGATGCCTTGCCCGACATTACCTCCAATCAAGTACAGGTCATCACCCAATCACCCGCATTAGCGGCTTCTGAGGTGGAAAAGTTTGTGACTTATCCTTTGGAAATTTCCTTGCGAACCATTCCCAATGTCAAGGGAATTCGCTCCATTTCCCGAATGGGTTTGTCCATCATTACCGTGGTTTTTGATGATGGAATCGCTACCGAAGTGACTCGACAGCAAGTTGCCGAAAAATTAAAAGCCGCCGAGCCCTATCTTTTAAAAGGTGCTGGAGTTCCAGAAATGGCCCCCATCACCACCGGTTTGGGAGAATTTTTTCAATATACCTTGCTCGTTCATCCTGATTTCAAAAATCAATATTCCTTAGCAGATTTACGAACCTACCAAGATTGGATGGTCAAAAGGCAATTGTTGGGCATTCCTGGCGTGGTGGAAGTAAGTTCTTTTGGAGGCGATTTAAAACAATATGAGGTGGCCATTGATCCTTCGCGTCTTCGTTCCATGAATGTGACCTTAAACGATGTGTTTAAGGCTTTGGAAGCCAATAATGCCAATTCTGGTGGTAGCTACATCGAAAAAGGTTCGGATGCTTATTTCATTCGATCTGAAGGAATGATTGCTTCTTTGGAAGACATTGAAAACGTGGTGGTTTCTCAAAAGGGGGGAAACGATGTTCCCGTTTTAGTTAAAAATGTGGCCAAAGTTCAATTCGGGAAAGCCATGCGTTATGGAGCCATGGCCCGAAATGGTGAAGGGGAAGCTGTGGGCGGAGTGATGCTTTTACTCAAAGGTGCTGATGCCAACCAAGTGGTTAAAGATGTGAAAGTTCAGTTGGACATCATTCAAAAAACCCTTCCCCAAGGAATTACCATTGAGCCTTATTTGGATAGAAGTGTCTTAATTGGCAAATCCATCTCCACCGTGGAGAAAAATCTGATTGAAGGCGCTTTAATTGTGGTGTTTATTTTGGTTTTGCTCTTAGGGAATTTTCGAGCGGGCTTAATAGTAGCTTCCATGATTCCCCTTTGTTTATTATTCGCCTTTGCGATGATGAATATTTTTGGAGTTTCTGCCAATTTAATGAGCCTAGGGGCTATTGATTTTGGTTTGATTGTGGATGGAGCGGTAATCATTGTCGAATCCATCATTCACCGACTCCACAGTCACCGGAAAGGTGAGGTGCTTTCTCAAGATGCCATGGATGAAGAAGTCGCGATTTCTGCCAAAGCCATTTTTAAATCAGCTGCTTTTGGTGTCATCATTATCTTGATTGTTTACCTGCCTATCATGGCTTTGGGAGGGATTGAAGGTAAAATGTTCCGTCCAATGGCGCAAACCGTGAGTTTCGCCATTTTTGGAGCCTTGATTCTTTCTTTGACTTATGTTCCCATGATGTCGGCTTTGTGTTTGAACAAAAAAATCGACCATTCCATCACTTGGGCAGATCGCATCATGAATTTTTTATTCGCGGGATATCAACAAATGGCTCATTGGGCGCTTGAACATCGAAAAACAGTCAGCGCGGCATCTTTGGCTTTGTTGTTCGGCAGTTTCGCCCTATTCACGACTTTGGGTGGCGAATTCATTCCCGAGCTAAATGAGGGGGATTTTGCCGTAGAAACCATTTTGCCGACCAATGCTTCGCTTTCTCAAAGCATCAAAATGAATACGGAAGCGCAGAAGTTGTTG
>JBILRJ010000383.1:0-2695 GCA_044372695.1 Spirosomataceae bacterium | reverse complement strand
GTGAAGAAGCCGCTTGAGGTAAAAAGTCAGGCTGAGAATGTAAGAATGACCAAACTCCAGCAATGGTTCCAAACAACCAAAATAATAACATTCCGATTGCATTAGTATTGTTAGCAGAATCAAGTGCCGAATCCTCATCAGATTCATTGTTACTTAACTTTTTATTCAACTTTAAACTTTTGCTAATAACAACTATCGCAAGGATAAAGAATACTATGGATAAAAGACCTATCAGGTAATTCATAAGATTTTATTTTTGATTCGTTCTTTTTATATAATTAAATATCGTGGTGTAATGATTCTGGTAAGAATGGGTGATTCTTAGCTACCAAGGACGCTTTTGTTAATTCATCCGAGATAATGTAAATAAATGCGGAAGCAAATACGGTGATCATTCCAAATTCTACCAATCCAAAACCTGCATGTGGGCCAATTACTCCTGGCATAATCATTTGATAGAAATCGATGTAATGTCCACCAATGATGAAAAAACAAGCTATTTTTAAGAATATTCTCGTTCTTTTCGCATCCCTTGTCATTAAAACCAAGAAAGGCATAAAAAAGTTAAAAAATATGTTTAAAATTTCCGCAGTTTTATAAATTTTGTTGTGTCCTTCCCATCTTTCTAAGAAATAAATGGTTTCCTCAGGGAAGTTGGCATAGTAAATCAATAAAAATTGAGAGAACCACACATAAGACCAAAAGATGGAAAATGCGAACATGAATTTTCCTAAATCATGCAGGTGTGAATCGTTCACATACTTCATGTAACCTTTGTCTTTCAAAAACAAAATTGTTAGTGTAATTACTGCTAGACCTGATACGTGCCAAGATGAGAACATGTACCATCCAAACATGGTGGAAAACCAGTGTGTATCGATTGACATAACCCAATCCCAAGCAAACATGGAACTTGAAATTCCCATCACAACGATAAATGCTACCGAAATTTTTACCATTTGGTAGAATATCTCTGTTCCTCCGTTCAAATCTTCTTCCAAAGACTTCTTACGAAGGGTTGTCCAAAGACCTATCCATAAAACGAAGAATGCCACCAAACGTGCAATAAAAAATGTTTTATTTAAATAGCCAGATTTACCCGCAATGATTTTATCATAGTTTTCGCTGCCTACTTCTGTAACACCATGGTGCATCCAATGAAATATGACATCACCTTTGAAAAAGAATACGGCCAATAAAATAGGAAATGTTACGTACAAGAATTTTGGAAATGCTTCTGGGACTCTTTTGATCACCGAAGACCAACCAGCTTTAGCCAAGTATTGTAAAGAAACAAAGAACATACCAATTACTGCGATACCTGTAAAGAATACAGCGTTCAACCAAACATTGGCCCATATTCTGTTGGTCCAATCGTAATGTGAGGTAGGCTGATGTGATGCTGCACCACCAGATAAATGTTCTCCAGCTGCTTCATGACCCGCTTTTGCTGCTTCGTGACCAGCACTGGCAACTTCATGTCCACCAGCTTCGCCTTTTGATAAAAGGTAAATTCCAACAACTAAAGCTACTAATCCTGCAAGGAAGGCATAAATTACTCTTTTTTTACCTTCAGATGTGAATTCGAAATGCTCTTCAACATTTGCTGGGGAAAAATGTGAATGTCCCGCCATTTTTATCTCTATTTAATTATTAATATTTGATCTTATTGTTTTTGTAATTCATGTACATAAAGTACAATTTTCCAGCGATTAGCAGAGGAAATTTGAGAACCATGTGGCCACATTCTGCCTTTACCGTGTGTAATTACGTGGTAAATGTGTCCATCATTCAAATCCTTCAATGCATCGCTCGAGTAAACAGGAATACCTTTGTATTGTTTGGCAACCAAACCGTCTCCTTTGCCTGTTTCTCCATGGCAATGCTGACAGAATCTTTCATATTGCAACTTACCTGCCTCGATATTCTCGGTGGATGCGATCAAAGGATTTTTCAATGATTGCTCTGAGTAAGAAATGCTATCGTTTGGAATGGTTTTAGAAATTAAATCTTGGCTCAAAAATGCTTGTTTTAAGCTATCTGAACCTGTGAATTTATTTCTTGCAACGGTTCCTTGAACAGGTTGACGCATGTTCATGCCATAAGGATTTATGGTATTGGAATCGCCTTTAGTTTGTGTCATCGGTTCATAAGCTATCGAATGATACATGTTAGGTGCAAATTCTGTACCTGTATCGTTGGGGTTTTTACCACATGAACTTAGCAATCCAATTGCTAGTCCAGCTATAATAACGATTTTGTTGCTTTGATTAAACATCTTTTTATTCTTCTTCTTGAACAAATTGTTCTTGATTAATTATTTAACATTTACTTCAACAGCTCCTGAATTTTTCAAGGCTTTTGTAATTTCTTCCTGACTGATTTTGTTTTTATCCAAATTAATGGCCATAACAAATCGATCATCTGTGATGCGAAGATCCAATACTTCGATTTTTTTACCTGGAAAAAGACCGTTAGATATGCAAAAGGTAGTAACCATACCAAATGCCGTAAACAATACGGTTCCTTCAAAAGTAATTGGAATCCAATCGGGTAATGCGAAGAAATCTTTACCTCCAATGATCATTGGCCAATCAAATACCATGGTATAATTGATCAATGCTTGAGCACATATTAGTCCCAAAGTTCCGAACATAAATGCCGCAATTGGCAAACGTGTTCGTGGGTGCCCCAA
>JBILRJ010000081.1:0-10456 GCA_044372695.1 Spirosomataceae bacterium | reverse complement strand
GTCGTCAAGGTAGTCCCCCCTCCCACTAAAATAAACATTCCATCTTTGATCAATGAAAGGGTTTTTTGTGTGATTTGAAGTTTGGCTTCGTAAGCGAAAATATCCAAGGATTTATTATCGCCATACAAGGTCTTGGAAACCGCACCTCCATGCACTTTCAACAACTTGTTGGCTTCTGCCAATTCGGTTAGATCCCGCCGAATCGTATCTTCAGAAACCTTTAACTGCTCACTTAAGTCATTGGATAATACTCTATTGTGTAAATTAATCAGTTTCAAAATATAATTTAGACGCTCGACCTTTAACATAGTTGATTTTAGATTTAGTTTTCAAAATAAATATAAATCCGCATAAAATCATATTTTTTTAAATTAAATGAGGAAAAACAGCGAAATTTTTGAAATATTTTGTATAATTACTGCACAAAAAAGCAATTAATTGAGTTTTTTTGCAGTATTTATTTTTTTAACCCTAAATAAACTAACAAACATGAAGTCATTTTTTAACCAATTACTGTCAAAATGCAGTAAAATGGGAAGCTTGATGATCGTTCTATGTTTAGCCTTTTCGGCGAACGCACAGAAGCAGAGCTTTCTTATTTCAGGAAAAATCAGCGATTCGAATGGTGGAATCCCAGGTGCATCCATTCGGATAGATGGATCAACCCAAGGCACAAGTTGTGATGCCAATGGCCAATTCTCCTTCAAAGCAGATTTGAATCCGGGAACCATTACATTAATAGCCGGCTCAGTCGGATATTCCAATCAAAAACAAGTATTGCAGATTGGAAAACAAGCTGAAATACTTGTCAATTTCACATTGAAAGAAGATGTCATGAGCCTAGACGAGGTAGTTGTTACGGGTTCAACGATAAAATCAAGTAGAAGGGAATTGGGTAATGCCATCAATTCTGTCTCCTCGGACCAACTAAAAAAATCAGGTACCAATAATTTATTTGGAGCTTTACAAGGAAAAGTACCTGGAGCACAAATTACCCAAAACTCAGGAGATCCTTCAGGAGGTATGACAATCAGACTGAGAGGAGTTAAATCGATTCAAGGTAATTCAGATCCTTTGTATGTCATAGATGGAGTGATTGTCAGCAATGCATCCACAAATGTTTCCCAAACTGCGGTAGGTAATCAAATTGGAGGTGCTGCACCAGGTACCAACCGTATGGCAGACATTAATCCAGCAGACATTGAAACCATTAACATCATCAATGGTGCGGCGGCAGCGGCCCAGTATGGTTCAAGAGCTTCCAATGGAGTTGTTTTAATTACCACAAAACGTGGAAAATCGGGAACACCGAAAATTTCATTTACCACAAGTTTCAACGTCAGCGAATTAAGAAAGAAAGTGCATGTAAGTACGTATGGAAAACAATATGGTTGGGCAGGTTTGAGGCTTCATACCATAGGTGCGGTTTCGCCTGCAAGTATCGCAGCCAATAATCCATCGGCTACTTTTACACCCATCATAAGAGAAGGTGTAGCTACTAACTTAGCTACCAATTTGGTGGATGTGACTCGCTATGATTATCAAGATGATATTTTTCAAAGAGGAACCGGAACAGATAATTCCGTATCAATTAGCGGTGGCAATGACAAAACACAATACTTTACCTCCATTTCATACATGAAAAATGCAGGAATTGTCAAGGGAACTGATTTTAATCGATATGGTTTAAGAGCTAGAGTGGACCAAAGATTGAATAATTGGGCCAAAATGACCGTTGGTTTGAATTATACCAATTCATTTGCCAATGAAAAAGCCAATGGAAACGTTTTTTACAGTCCAATCAACTCCATTAACATTACCAATAACATTTACAACATCCGAAATAGGGATTTATCCGGATTTTTACAATCTGTAGAACCAACTCGTGTTAACCCATTATCTACGATTGATGACATGACCTTTACCCAAGAGGTAAATCGTGTAATCAATGATTTCCAATTAAACTTAACTCCTTTCAAAGGATTGTCCATTGATTGGGTAGTGGGTATTGATTCATACAGCCAACTTGGAAAAAATTTGATAAAGCCTTATCCATACCAAGCAGCTGCTGGCTTACCAGCTGAGCGTTATCCATTGGGATATGCTTCAAATGTAAATAGCTCTGTATTTTTATTTAACAGTGATTTGAATATTGGATACGAACGTCAATTGAGCGACAAATTCAAATTAAACTTAATTGTTGGAACCAATTATCAGTATCAAAAAGCGGATTTTTCTCGTGCAAACGGTGAAAATTTAGCACCATTCATTGAAACGGTTAGCGGTGCATCTAGTACAACAGTGAGTGCAGGGTACGGACTAGATCAATTTTATGTGAGTGGTATGTTTGCTCAAGCAACTGTTGGATACAAAAATGTGGCCTTTTTTACGGGAGCTATTCGAAATGATGTGTCATCTAAATTTTCTCCGAATGAGAAAAATAATTACTATCCAAAATTTAGTGCAAGCTTTGTTCCATCAGATTTAGATTTCTGGAAAGACAATGAATTTGATAAAATCATTAATGGTTTCAAATTACGTACATCTTACGGCCAAGCAGGTAATCTTTCTGGTATTGGATCATACGATCGTTTTTGGCAATTTTCCTCTGTTCCATATTTAGGCAGAAACACCATCCTTTCAAGTTCGACTTTAGCCAATCCAAATGTGCGACCAGAACTAATGACCGAAATGGAATCCGGAGTTGATCTTTCATTTTTGAATAATAAAGTCAATTTAGGAATCACTTCTTATGCCCAAAAAATTTCTAATTTAGTGGTAAACAGAGTTTTGGCTTCCTCCACAGGTGGTACAGGAATTGTGAACAATGTGGGTGAAATGGAGAACAAAGGATTAGAAATCATGTTAAATTATGTTCCCATTAAGACCAAAGACTTTTCATGGGATTTAACTTTCATTTACAACCGAAACAGGAACATCATCACTAAATTAGGTTCACCAACAGTTGCATTATCAACCGTTTCTGGCGCTCCTGCATTTTTAGTAGAGGGTCAACCTGCTTCCATCTTCTTAGGAAACCCATATGCGAAAAAACCAGATGGCTCTTATTTATTGACACCACAAGGATTACCACAAAGAGAAAGAGGTGTACAAAACTCTGTGACAAGCTTTACTCCTTCTAGGGATGCCAATGGTCAACCAACAGGTGTTTTTGTCCGTTCAGTAATTGGAAATCCGAACCCAGATTGGACAGGATCTTTTGTCAATAACATTACTTACAAAAAATTGGGTTTCAGATTCATGTTAGATGCAGTTCAAGGAGTAGATGTGTTCAATGCGGATAAAAGAACAAGAAACAATGTAGGTATCGGTTTAGAAGCTGAAAAGGAAATGAAGGGCGAGTACCCAAGAGGTTATGTTTTTGCATTGGTTCCCATCGAAGAATTCCGCGTAGAGGATGGCTCTTTTGTCAAATTACGTGAAATCAGTCTAAACTATGAATTGCCTAAATTAATCAAGGGCATCAGTAGCATGAGTTTATCCATTACCGGAAGAAACTTAATTTCATGGGATAAGTATTCAGGATATGATCCAGAAACCAATTCAGGTGGAAACAGCGATTTGATCCGTGGAGTTGATTTTGGTAACGTACCGATTCCAAGAAGTTATCAAATTCAGTTAACAGCCACATTCTAATTTTTGATTCAAACAATTTTATTTCAACAGAAAATGAAAAAGAAAATAATATACTTTTTTTCGGTCGCATTGATTTGCTCACTGAGTTCTTGTGAACAAGAATACCTAAATCCTAGCGCAGCTAGTGAGCAACAGGTAGTCAATGACGTCAACGGATTAGTCACCTTGTGCAATGGTTTACAATACCGTTACACCATTTCTCGCGTGTCGCCAGTTTACACCAGCATTACTGCCAATGGTTTGATATCAAGAGAAATAACCGTATTAAACGCTGGTAACACGGATGAAGAATTTCTTCGTTTGGGAGGTGCCAACGTACAGGGGATCAACTCGGTTGTTTCTCAATTATGGGCACAAAACAACATCATCAAAGCCAATGCAGATTTGATTTTGAAAAATTTGGACAAAGTGTCTGACCCAGGAATAAAGGCAGGAATTCTTTCTACAGCCTCAATTTTCAGAGCATTGGCTTTAGGAAATTTGGCAACCTATTGGGAAAAAGCTCCAATCCAAGTTGGAACTAACGCATCATTCAGTGCCAGGGAAGATTTATTGAAAGAGGCCATCAAGCAATTGGAAAGTGCCGCCCCTACAGCGGCAAATATTAGCCCAGCGTTTGTTTCAAGAGTCCCTTCTGGAATTGATTACGTCAATACCATCCAAGCTTTGATCGCTAGATTTAACTTAATGCTTGGAAATTACGATCAGGCGATGGCGGCAGCTGACAAAGTTAATCTTACAAGAAGATCTGTCTATATTTTTGACGATTTAAGTAGAAACCCCCTCTTTGACATTACTTTCAGTAATCGAAATGTAACAGAGCCGTTTAATAATAATTTTGGTTTAAGCGGCGATTTAAGACCCGATGCCAATGATAAAAGAATTGCTTTTTTCTTCAACTCCACAGCAGGTCAAAATTTAGGTCGCGCAAGTTTTTTCACGAGTAATTCAAGCCAATTACCCATTTACCGACCTAGTGAGATGATTCTAATCAAAGCCGAAGCTTTGGCAAGAAAAAATTCACTTTCGGCTGCCGTCTTAGAAATCAATAAAATTCTTACGAAAAAAACCGATATTTTCAACATCAATGCAGACTTGCCTGAGTATTCAGGAGGCCAAAGTCAAGCGGAAATTTTACAAGAAATTTATAAGCAGAGATGTATTGAATTATACTTGACAGGATTAAAGGTAGATGATAGTCGCCGTTTTGCGCGCCCTAGCACAGAAAGAACTCGATCATTCTTGCCTTATCCTCAAAATGAACGAGACAACAATACAAATACCCCCACTGATCCTAGCTTTTAATTTAGCAACAAAAAAAAGACTTCTTCATCGAAGTCTTTTTTTTTGTAAAACAATTGTTATTACCATCCTTTGACCAAAATTCCTAACTTTGAACAATGAATCCGCAAATAGAAAAACTGTATCAAATAAGTAAAAAAGACAAGAAATTGATCCTTGGCCTAATGTCCGGTACATCTTTGGATGGATTGGATTTAGCCTTGTGTGAATTTTCAGGTTTTGGAATAAATACGCAATATAAAATAGTCCAACATACCACAGTGGAATATCCAGCTGGTATAAAAGAAAGTATTCGAGAAATCTTTGCGAAAGAAACCATCCATTTTCCCTCATTAAGCACATTAAATGCACAAATTGGCATTTTACATGCGCAACTTATTTTAGAGACATTGGAAACTTGGGGGGTAAATCCAGCGGATGTAGATGCAATTGCCTCTCATGGCCAAACCGTCATGCACCGCCCTATGCGAGATGGAAGTTTACCCAATTCAACCTTGCAAATTGGAGATGGAGACCACATTGCCCACCTCACCGGAATAATGTGTATTTCTGATTTTCGTCAAAAACATGTTGCTGGAGGAGGAGAAGGTGCACCTTTGGCCATTTATGGAGATTATTTTTTATTTTCAAAAAAAGGATATAATCGAATTTTATTGAACATTGGTGGAATCGGCAATTTTACTTTTTTGGATGCAGATGGGAATCCTGATCAGATTTTGGTCACGGATACAGGCCCTGGCAATACCTTGATAGATGCTGCCGTGCGAAAGCATTTTCCTGGCTTTCATTTTGATCAAGACGCCATTTTAGCTAAACAAGGCATCTTGCATACCGCTCTTTTAGGCGATTTATTGGATTTGCCTTTTTTCACGGAAGCATTTCCCAAAAGTACAGGGCCAGAATACTTTCACTTGCAAAAGGTGGAAGAAATGATTCAAGCTAAAAATTATTCACTAACTCCAGTAGACCTCATTCGAACCCTGAGCGAATTAACCGCTCAAAGCATTGCAGATTCCATTCAACAATATATCCCTAAGCAAATCTCTGATAATTTTCAACTGATTGTCAGCGGAGGTGGTAGCAAAAATCCTTATTTGATGGAACGGATTGCTCAAAAGCTTTCTCCAATACAGCTGCTAGAAAGTGATGCCGTGGGTGTACCGTCAGCTGCCAAAGAAGCACTCTTGTTTGCCGTTTTGGCCAACGAAACTCTGAGTGACCCTGAACCATCTAAAAACAGACGATTGGGAGATTCACCTTGGCTCACTTTAGGAAAAATTAGCTTTTCGAACTAAATTTGTGCCATGAAATGGAAAATCGAGGATCACATCCTTTTTGAGAATCAAGATTATTTTGTCATCAATAAACCTTCTGGCATCGCTACCTTAGACGAAAGAAAAGACGAATTTGCTAGTAGTATTTTGAGAATGGCCAAAGAATATTCCAGTGATGCTCAGGTGGGTCATCGATTAGACAAAGAAACGACAGGCGCTTTGGTCATCGCGAAAAACCCGGAAGCTTACCGACACATTTCCATGCAATTTGAACATAGAGAAACTGCCAAAAGATACCATGCCGTGGTAGAGGGGATGTTTGACTGGGACGGAATGTTGGTTAATCTACCCATCTTACCTTTGAAAGACGGGAAAGTTGTCATTGACAGAGCAGCAGGCAAGCAAGCAGAAACTTGGTTTAGAACCCTACAAGTTTACAAAAATTACACTTTGGTAGAATGCATTCCCATAACTGGCAGAATGCACCAAATTCGAATACATTTATGTTGTTTAAAAGCACCGATTGTTGCCGATGAAATGTATGGAGCAAAGGATATTTATTTATCTGATTTAAAGAAGAATTTTCATTTAAAAAAAGACACAGAGGAATTACCTCTAATCAAACGAGTAGCCTTGCATGCCCACAGTTTAACCTTTAATTTAATGGATGGAAATCCAATAACGGTTGAGGCGCCTTATCCAAAAGATTTCCATGTGTTGGTCAAGCAGTTGGAAAAATATTCGTAATATCGATTTTGATCAATTCACTAAATAAGGAAGGCTATTCTTGAAAAAGTTGGCATCCAAGGCTGTGTTCCATTTTTTAGCAGCTTCTTCTAAACCTGCATAATTCAAATGTATTCCGTCCCAGCGATATTGATCTCCTTGTAAATCGTTGACAAATCCACCCCAACTGGTGTATGGCGTTTCTTTTACGATTCTCGTTTGAGAATTTAACACTTTTTGATACCAAGAAAAAGCACTTGGATTTCCACAGCGACAAATAGAAAACTGCAAATTTTGATAATTTAACTTATTCCGAGTAAAATTGATGTATCGCTGTGCATTCAAAACGATTTCATCTTCCGAATTGTTTTGGTCATTTTCCCCATGCATAACTAGTATCGCACGAACACCACTTTTGGGAATATATTTAAAAAAACTGTCTTCAAAAATGGAATAAGGATACCTTTTTTTCCAATCATAAAAGCCATGTTCAAAGTACAATCCTTCGCTGGAAAGGCCCCATTGAACAGTCGTTGAGCCACCCATTCCAGTATTATAAATTAATACAGGTACATTTAATTTGGTGGCCAAAAGTTCGCCAAGCCTACCCCAAAAACTCACATTATTACTCCAAGGCCAAGTAGCTACCGTACTTTTCGTTTTATCGTAATTTTTTAAATCGTATGGGTCTTGCCCCTCTGCCAAAGAATGACCAATGACTCCGAAAATCTCCCCCACTTTAAATGAATTTAAAAGGGTATCCAAAACCATGGCATTACCATTATTCAGTACCAAATTAGCCGAATAAGCCCCAGAAGAAAGCTCTATTTTTGCACCAAATTTTAGCGAATCTAATTTAGCCAAAGGAATCCAATCCGTTGCTTTACCCCCAAAAATAGGTTTGAATTTTATTTTAGCCGATTCAAAACTGTGGTTGGCTAAAAAATAAAGGGGCAAGATTCCTTTATCCGAATTATTTCTCTGCACAAAACTGACCGTCAATGAGGTATCTAATTGTACTTTTACTTTCCTCCTGAAATTCAGATTTAGCGCATAGGATTTATCCATAGGAACGACCAATACATGATCTTTCGAGGTCAAATCACCATCCCATTGATCGAAAATGTAATTATTATCAGCTATCGCTGTGTACAATAATTGATTGCCCCCCACAGACCTAAGTAAAGATTCTTTAAAAGAACCTAAACCCGTAATTTTCACCTTATTTTCAAAGGGATTTTTGAAGAAATTTGCGGAGATCTGAAGCGGTTTTTTAACAAAAAGCTGTATAACAGGTTCATAAGACAAGGTATCCCCTGACCAATTAGAAAAATACCATTTATCCACGGCTTGGGCACTTAATTTTATCAAAGTGCCTGATGGATAGATCGAATTAGTGGCTAAATTAATTACCTCCTCCTTGACAAGCCCTTGTCCAACCACAGAAACACTTAAGGGATATTGCTTTTTCTCAAAATTTCCGATTACTTTCTTGTCAGCGTCCATAATCAATTTAATGGGATTCTGTGAGCCAGATACCGCGCCAGACCAATCTTTAAAAAGATACTCTGGATTGGGAATTGCCAAAAGATCAATGCTTTGTCCGTTTTCAATCAAACTGATTTCCGGACTAATTTTTCCACCTAAAATTGGATTAGCTGAAACATCCAATTTCCTTTCGATTATCTCTTTTTGACAAGATGTTAAACAAAAAATAAAAAGTACTAAAATGTAGAAAATTCTAATCATGGAAGTTAAAGAGATTCACAAAAATATCAATTTTCATTGCTACATCAAAAATTGAAAAGACTAAATGACCAAGCTTTATAAAAATATTCGTAATTTTAATTTCTGGCCCCATAGTTCAATGGATAGAATGTAGGTTTCCGGTACCTGATATGAAAGTTCGATTCTTTCTGGGGTCACTTTTGACCTATGGTCATCAAAAAAGGACATTTCTTTATGAGATGTCCTTTTGTATTTTGATAAAAAACTAAACTTGTGAAGCAAATTTATGAAGTAAATGAATTAGGCTGAGCATCGGATTCAAGAAAAAACACCTATTTAAAATGGCAAAAACACGCCTAATGGATTTTATATGAGATTTAAATTATTCTTCGTTGTTATTTACAGCACTATTCAAGTTTCATTGGCCCAAAATAATCGATTAACCTCGACGAATAAAATTGGTTGGTACAATTTTAATGGCACCATTAAAGTGTCAGAAAAAATGGGCATCCACACAGAATACCAATGGCGAAGGGAAAACTATATCACAAGTTGGCAACAAGGTCTTTTAAGAGTCGGGCTAAATTACCAATTAAACCCAAGAGTTTTATTCAGAGCTGGTTATGCATTGGCGGAAACATTTCCGTATGGCGAATACCCCATCAACGGATTGGGCAGGGATTTTACCGAACATCGAATTTTTGAAATGGTGCAACTTTCCCACAAAGAAGGCTCCATGGATATTTCTCACCGTTTTATGTTAGAACAAAGATTTGTTGGCGGATATAGTTCAGCAAAAGCCCTAAACGAAGATTTATTTCCGCTACTGCACAGAATTAGATACATGCTTCGCCTTCAAGTTCCTTTAAAAGGCAAAGAAATAAAAGACAAGACTCCATACCTAGCAGTATATGATGAGCTTTTGATCGGTTTTGGAGAAAATGTCCAATCCAATATTTTTGATCAGAATCGAATTGGGATTTTATTTGGGTATCGTTTCGAAAAAAATCTTAGAATTGAAGGAGGTTACCTCAACCAAACATTGCAATTTGGGAGAAAAATCAATGGCCAAAATGTCTTTCAAAATAACAATGGATTTATCATCAGCACGATCTTCCAGCTAGACATGACAAAGAGTACAAACAAATAAAATTGCTAGCGGGATGATGAGTCAATTTTGCTCCTTGACGCAAAGAACAGAAGAACCTAACTGATGATTTGAGGGATAAATTGCTATTTGCTCGTCAATTCGAATTTAGAAAATATTGAGCATTTTTTTTAAATCTTTCCATAACATCCAGCTCCACAGGTCCGATTTGCTCAAAAGGCCAAGATTTGGGATCTTTCAGGTAAGGTTGTAAAAACGCAAAAGCTTTCCGAAGTCCAGCACCCTCAGCAGTTTGGTATTCCCATAAATTGATGTTCAATTTCTCAGCAAATTGAGCCAAATAAAAAAACCTTCTAAATTCATGAGAGAATAAGCCAACGATTTGGTCCGCTTTAACTCATGTGGTTGTGAACCATCGGCCATAATTTGCGATTGTATTCAGCCTTTCGTAACATCCAATTGCTTGCGAGCTAGTTCATTCTTTCCTACAAATAAGGCAAAATCAACTACTTGGACATCGTAATAAGTTCCATGATTATTGAGTTCATCCGCTTCATCCTTTCCTATGGGACTATTCAACAGCCAAGTTAAATAATCCGAAAACCACGCTTGTAATTGTTTGTGTTTTTGCTGATTCCAAATTTGGACTTCAACAATTGTT
>JBILRJ010000382.1:0-2716 GCA_044372695.1 Spirosomataceae bacterium | reverse complement strand
TTAATTTCTGAGTCAAATTTCCCGCGTTGATATTGGCTAAATCTTTCTGATCGATGGTTTCTGTGGAAGCAGTTTTTCGGTCTCTTACTTTATTTTGTGCTTGTATTTGTCGCTTGATGAAAGATAATCCAATTCCAAATTGCCCGTCTGGACTTTTTCCTTTTAATAGCTCAAATCTCTCAATGTCCGCAATCGGAATGATGGTGGTATCTCTGTACGCCCCTTGAGCTACGAGATCCAATGGATCAAAAAAGTAAATAAAAAGGCTATCGTTTTTGATGATAAAATTTCTCGCGGCTTCATTTTCACCTACTTTTTTTCCTGTCATTTTTCTAGCTTCTTCGCTAGATGAACGTGTTTTTCCAAAATAAGTCTCTAACGTACTTTTTAAAAAAGATTGTTTTTCTTGTTTGCTTTGCGAAAAACCCAAAGTGCTGAACATGGAAAAAATAAGTAGATAGGGTAGCGTTTTCATGTGTAATGTTGATTTACAATTGTTGAATAATGGCACCTAATTTCTCATAACTTAAAATCATGGAACGTAAATTGTGGTAATTTATTTTCCAAGAATGAGACATATGACGCCAAATAGGTTCGCCTTCGCGCGTCATTAATGGCCACCATTCTCCCGTTTTAAAATTGATCATTTTGTCAAAAACAAAGCGATGAACTTGTTCATGCGCCTTCACAAATTTTTCATCTTTCGTTAACAAATAGGCATCTAACATTCCAATTAACATTTCAGCCTGCTGCCAAAATTCTTTTTCTTGGTCATATACTTGTCCTTCATGCGAACCTTCCACATAAACTCCACCATGTTCCCAATCAATTCCATTTTCCATGGAGTGGTAAAATGCTTTCTTTAAAGATTCCATGTAATCATTCACATCAAATCCACCCACTTTTAAGGCATGCATCAATAGCCAACCAAATTCAGAGTTGTGACCATAGGAGGTATTATCAATCGCTGAAGCCTTCTGCCCACCTTCTGCAAAACGATCCCAACCCCAAACAATATCGAATTTGATTTGCGGTGCTACATCCCAGTTGGCCCAAAATTGAGGAACACCAGTTCCATATTGTGGGTGCATAACTTTGTTTATTAAAATATCAATCGACTCTTTCAGTTTTCTTCGGTGTACTTCTTTTCCACTAGCTTCATAGAGTGTTGTGAATGCCTCCATCAAGTGCATATGAACATCTAAGGTTTTTCGGTCTCCGCCTGGTGATCCTTCTCCCATTAATTCCCATTTATCAGAGAAAAATTCCCAATATCCGCCATAGTTTGTATCAACGGCATATTTTTGTAATAAATCAAATACTTTTTCAGCATATTCTAATCCAATAGGATCGCCTGTTGCTAAGGTGTATTCACTCAACGAATAAATAGCAAAGCTGTGGCCATATCCAATTTTTTGCCGATTCGTTGCTTCACCTTTCCGATTCATCATCCAATAAAATCCGCCATTTTCCTCGTCCCACATTTTCTCCAATAAGAATTTCACCCCATGTTCTGCCATTTCTTTCATGATCTGGCCACCAAACCCATGGCGATAAGCTTGGGAATAACTAAATACGGAACGGGTTTGAGCAATCAAGGATTTTTCATCTTCTCCAGAATCTTCTCCAAATTCATTGAAATGTGTCAAAAATCCACCATAGGTTTTATCAACGGTTCTTTTGGTCCAAAAAGGAAGTAAATGATTTTCGGTATAGCTTTTAATTTCTTCTTGTAAGTTTTCTAACTGTAATTTATTCATTGTTTTGAAGGTTTAGATGGAATATTTCTTGGGGACTAGCTGAGCCAGTTTCTCCCATTTTATGAATGCTAATGTTTGCACAAATGGTGGCAAATTCACATGCCGTGGCAATGCTAGAACCTGCCGCTAAAGCCGCACTGAAGGATGCGACTACCATATCGCCTGCACCGACTGTATCGATGGGGCCATGCAAGGCTAAACTTTTTTGCCAATGGAAATGTTGCTGATCGGCATAAATTAATCCATTTGCGCCTAAGGTCAATAGAACTCCTTTATTTCTTTTTTGGCACCAATTTTTCACTTCTTGTTCCAAAAGAGTTGGCTGAGAGAAAAGAGATTCATCAAGTCCAAATAAGGCTGCGAATTCATTTTCATTCACTTTTAAAATCACCTCATTGGCATTTTCTCCCAAACTTCTTAAATCGGCAATTCCTGGAATGTTTTTGTTTATTAACGCTTTTTGCAGTTTAATTAATGCTTCTTGAGATAATAAAGGATATAAAAATTGTTCGTTGATAAGCACAAAATCTACTTGATCCATTTGCTCTATTAAAACATCAATTAATTGGTCTGTTGCTTTTTCGATTTCCTTTTGTTGTGTACCAAAGTCGATACGGTTTAATTCGACACCCTCAAACATGGGCTTGGAATAGGTTGCTGTATCAATGTGATTTAGCTGTTGCAATGCTTGGGCATTTATGCCACTTTTTTGGCATAAATGAATCATTTCTCTTCCAAAAATATCTTCTCCAATGATACCAAAAGCATAAGCTTGAATGCCTAATGCGGCCAAATTTTTGCAAACATTTCCAGCACCGCCTAAAGCGGTTTTAGGTTCTTTGGCCCAAAAAACTTCTTTGTTTGTTTCTACGGATATTTCTCCAGTGGATTTTTGTTGTTGAAAATAAAAGTCCACCGCAAAATCACCAATTACGGCAATTTTCAGGTTTTTGATT
>JBILRJ010000080.1:0-10578 GCA_044372695.1 Spirosomataceae bacterium | reverse complement strand
CCGCCTTGCCGCTGCGTTCAAATCTTTCGTTAGGATTAAGCGTTGGCCATAAATAATTTTTTATAGCGAATGACCCTTATATTTTTCAACCCTTAATTCGCATTAATAGGTAATAGGTAAGAGGTAATAGGTAAGAGGTTTTCTCTCTTCTCTCTTCTCTCTTCTCTCTTCTCTCTTTTCTCTTCTCTCCCAATATCTATTGACAAAAATTTACATCATACATCCTACATCTTACATCTTTTTCGTAGTTTTGCACTTTATTAAGAAATCGACATAAAAAATCACATGGCAAATTCATCTGGCACTTATGTGCCTTTCAAAGTTAAAGACATCGCATTGGCTGAGTGGGGCCGCAAAGAAATTCAATTAGCAGAAGCTGAAATGCCTGGTTTAATGGCTCTTAGGAGTGAATTTGGTGCAGCTCAACCATTGAAAGGTGCAAGAATTGCAGGTTGTTTACACATGACAATCCAAACTGCTGTTTTAATTGAAACATTAACCGCTTTGGGTGCTGATGTCACTTGGTCTTCTTGCAATATTTTCTCAACCCAAGATCACGCAGCAGCAGCCATTGCCGCAGCTGGTATTCCAGTTTATGCATGGAAAGGCATGAACGAAGAAGAATTCAATTGGTGCATTGAACAAACTTTATTCTTTGGTGAAGAAAAGCATCCATTGAACATGATTTTGGACGATGGTGGTGATTTAACCAACATGGTTTTTGATGAGTATCCAGAATTAATTGAAGGAATCAAAGGACTTTCAGAGGAAACAACCACAGGGGTTCACCGTTTATACGAGCGCATGAAAAATGGCACTTTGCATTTACCTGCCATTAACGTGAATGATTCTGTAACCAAATCTAAATTTGACAACAAATATGGTTGCAAAGAATCTTTAGTAGATGCAATTCGTCGCGCAACAGATTTAATGTTAGCCGGAAAAGTAGCTGTAGTTGCTGGATACGGTGATGTAGGAAAAGGTTCTGCAGAATCTTTACGCGGTGCAGGTTGCCGGGTATTAGTTACTGAAATTGACCCAATTTGCGCTTTGCAAGCCGCCATGGACGGATTTGAGGTAGTTCCAATGGATGAGGCAGCTACGCGAGCAAATATTTTTGTCACCGCAACAGGAAATGTTAAAATCATTCGTGATCGCCATTTCAAAGCAATGAAAGACAAAGCGATTGTTTGTAACATTGGTCACTTTGACAATGAAATTGACATGGCTTGGTTAAACGATAATTATGGTTCTACCAAGGATCAAATAAAACCACAAGTGGATATGTACACCATTGATGGTAAAAATGTCATCATCTTAGCGGAAGGTCGTTTAGTGAACTTAGGTTGCGCCATGGGACATCCATCATTCGTGATGTCGAACTCGTTCTGTAACCAAACTTTAGCTCAATTAGAGCTTTGGGCCAATTCAAAAAATTACGAAAACAAAGTGTATATCTTACCAAAGCATTTGGACGAGAAAGTTGCTTTCTTGCATTTAGCCCACATCGGCGCTAAATTAGAGGTTTTGGAAAAAGAACAAGCTGATTACATCGGCGTAAATGAAAATGGGCCATTCAAACCGGAGCATTACCGATACTAGTTCAAGAAGCTATTGATTTAGTCAAATGAATCATTTTATCATCAAAAGCCTTGGGGAATCCCAAGGCTTTTTTTATATTTAGTCTTTCAATAAAACAAAAATAGGCTTTGAATTTCAAAAGCCCTTCCAACGATGAAATACCTGTTTTCTTTCTTAATTTTAGTCATCACCCATCATTCATTTTCACAAAATTTTACTCATTCTGATAGTTTAAGAGGGCAATTAAGTAAAGAAAGAACCTGCTTTGATGTAATTCATTATGATTTAAGCGTCAAAGTAAATCCTTCCAAAAAAGAAATAGCCGGAAAAAATATCATATCATTTCTAGTCAAAGAAAATACAAAAAAAATCCAAATCGACTTATTTGAAAATTTAAGCATTGAGTCCATCAACTTTAAAAATCAAAAAGTAAATTTTAAAAGGGATGGAAATGCCATCTTCATTCAATTTCCCAAAAGTTTGATTAAAGGTGAGAATCATCAAATTACTATTTCCTATTTTGGAAAACCTAGAGCGGCTGTAAAACCACCATGGGATGGCGGATTTTCTTGGACGAAAGATCCAGAAGGCAATGATTGGGTGACTGTATCCTGCGAGGGTCTGGGAGCATCCGTATGGTGGCCATGCAAAGACCATCCATCTGATGAACCCGAATCCATGGATATTCGAATAGAAGCACCCAAGAATTTAATGGCTGTTGCGAATGGAAATTTGGTCAATCGAGTAGAAAACAAAGAAAATGCCATTAGCCATTGGCATGTATCTTACCCGATTAATACCTACAATGTTTCATTAAATATCGCCAATTATGCACATTGGAAAGAAACCTTAAGCCAATACAATGGTCAAGAATTAAATCTAGATTATTATGTTTTAAAGCCAAATCTCAACAAGGCTAGAGCTCATTTTCAACAGAGCAGAGAAATGCTGTTGATTTTTGAAAAATATTTCGGTCCCTACCCCTTTCCCAAAGATGGATATGCTTTGGTAGAAACTGATTATTGGGGAATGGAGCACCAAAGTGCGGTTGCTTACGGAAATCATTATAAAAACAATGCTTTCGGATTTGATTTCATCATCATTCACGAATCGGCACATGAGTGGTTTGGCAATTCTATTTCGTGTTCAGATCATGCAGATTTATGGATTCATGAAGCCACAGGCACCTATGCTGAAGCCGTCTATCTGGAAGAAAAATCCGGCAAAGATATGGCTCAACGATATTTAAACGGCCAAAAAAACAACATTCGATATCGATATCCAATCGTAGGGCCTTATGGGGTTAATTACCAAAGTCCTGACTCCGACATGTATTTCAAAGGAACCTGGATGTTTCATACTTTGAGAAGCATCATCAACAATGACGAGTTATGGTTCAAAACGTTAAAAGGTTTTTGCGAAACTTTTTATCACAAAAACACCAATACGAAGGAAGTGGTGGATTATTTTGACACACAACTACATGCTTCGATTAAAGAGATCATGAACTTCTATTTGTTTCAAACTGATTTGCCAAAATTAGCGTACATAAGTGAACAAAAAGATGGGAAATGGATCTTCAAATACCGTTGGACAAACATCAACGATGCAATTAATTTTCCAATTGTGTTGAAAAATCAAAAACAAATTACGCCTAAATCCAACTGGCAAGAAATTGAATTTGACCAAGAACCTAAAATAGATTTAGAACATTATTTAATAAGTGTAGAAAAGCAATAATAATCGGCGGTAAAATAAACAAAAAGCCGTATTTTTGCTGAAATTTTTAAAAAATTAGCAGAATGAAATTTGGTGTAATAGTATTTCCAGGGTCTAATTGTGACGATGATACAGTAGGTGTGATTGAAAGTTTAGGGCATCAAGCCGTGAAGCTTTGGCACAAACAAACCAGTTTAGAGAATTGTGATTTCATCATAGTCCCAGGAGGCTTTTCCTATGGCGATTATTTGAGATCAGGTGCAATTGCCCGCTTTTCTCCAATCATGGATAATGTCATCAAGCACGCAAATGACGGCGGGTATTTAATGGGGATTTGCAATGGATTTCAAGTGTTGGTGGAAGCTCAATTATTGCCTGGAGTTTTATTGAGAAACAATTCACAGAAATTCATTTCAAAAAATATTTATTTAAAAGCTGCAACGAATCATTCTTTATTAACACAAGAATTAGATCTTCAAAAAGCTTACAAAATACCTATTGCACACGCAGAAGGAAGGTATTTTACCGATGAAAGAACTTTGGCATCCTTGAAAGACCATGATCAAATATTGTTTTATTATTGCGATGAAAATGGTCAAATCAACGAAGCGGCTAATCCCAATGGAAGTTTATTGAACATTGCCGGAATTTGCAATGAAGGACGTAATGTCTTTGGAATGATGCCACATCCAGAAAGAGCAGCGGATCCAGATTTAGCCAATACTGACGGATTAGAAATTATCCAACAATTGGTCATTGCTCAACAATTAGTTTAATTTTTTCAAACAATTATATATTTCAATCATGTCAATTGCAAAAACAGGCGATAAAGTATCAGTACATTACACCGGAAAACACACAGACGGTTCAATTTTTGACTCATCCGAAGGTCGTACACCACTCGAATTCCAATTAGGCTCTGGAATGGTGATCAAAGGTTTTGATGATGGAGTTACTGGCATGCAAATAGGTGACAAAAAAACAGTTGTCATTCCTGCTGCAGAAGCTTACGGCGAACATTCTCCTGAAAACACCATCACGATCGATCGCAATCAAATTCCAGCAAACATGGAAATTGAAATCGGAATGTCATTAAACATGCACCAAGATGGTGGTCAAGTGATTGAGGTTTTGATCACCGATTTAACCGAAACAGAAGTTACCTTAGACGCCAACCATCCTTTGGCAGGCAAAGATTTAACCTTTGAATTAGAACTGGTTTCAATCAACTAAAATAATGAAAATAAATTGGCGTTCAATTGCACCGCATGCGTTGGTGCTTTTGGGATTTTTGGCAATAGCCTTTATTTATTGCAGTCCCATTTTGCAAGGCAAGGTTCTGGTACAACACGATGTCATGCAGGCACAAGCAGCTGCCCAAGAGAACGTTCAGTTTAAAAATGAAACAGGACAGGATGCTTGGTGGACCAATTCCATGTTTGGAGGGATGCCAAGCTATCAAATAGCGGGTTCTTACCCAAACAGTATTTCAAGTCATTTAGGTAAATTTATTACCCAAATCCTTCCAAACCCTGTCAATTTAATCTTTTTACAGCTCCTTGGCATGTATTTGTTTCTCATGGCCATGGGCGTAGGACCTTTGATTGGTTTTGCAGGATCAATAAGCTATGCATTTGCGACTTACAACATGGTGATTATTCCAGCAGGTCATAGTTCAAAGGTATTAGCCTTGGCCTATGCTCCTATTGTGTTGGCTGGACTGCGCTGGTGCTTAGGGAAATATAAATGGATAGGTGCTGCGGTATTTTCAGTAGGTATGTCTTTGGAATTATATGCCAATCACATTCAGATCACCTATTACCTGTTTTTTATCATTGCCGCTTTCATCATCTACATGTTGATTCAAGCCATTCAAACAAAAACACTCAAAAACTACCTAGGGAGTGGTTTACTATTGAGCATAGGGCTTATTTTAGCTCTTGGAACCCATTCAATGAGGCTATTGAATAACTATGTTTACAGCAAAGAAACGACTCGTAGTGCCTCTGAATTGAAAATAAACGCATCAAAAGGCGATGGGCTAGATAAAAGTTATGCCTTTGATTGGTCGTACGGAATCACAGAAACGGGTACCTTATTAATTCCCAATTTCATGGGAGGAGCCTCGCAGGGAAATTTAGGTGGAGAAAAATCGGATACTTATCGAGTAATGACCGAGGCTGGAATTCCTGGTGAACAAGCATTGGGTTTTGTGGAAAAAGCCCCAACTTATTGGGGAGAACAAAGTTTTACAGCAGGACCAGCCTACGCGGGAGCTTTGGTGATTTTTCTGTTTTTATTTGCCGCATTTTATGTAAAATCGAAAGAAAAATGGTGGATAATCGTACCTACCCTTTTATTTATCACATTTTCTTGGGGAAAGAATTTTGGATTCAACAGTTTTCTATTCGACTATTTTCCGATGTTCAATAAATTCAGAGCCATCACCATGGTTCTATCTTTTGTTCAATTCGGATTTGTCGCCTTAGGTTTTTGGGGACTTTTCAATTTTGTAAAGGAAAAACCTAGTTTCCAAGAAATTAAAAAACCTTTATTCATATCTGCAGGAATAAGTGGAGGATTATGTTTACTTTTCGCTTTACTTCCAGATTTATTTTTAAACTTTAAAGGACTACAAGACGGTGTACAAATCATCCAAGATAATGCCTTAAATGAAGCCATTTGGAATGCCATTCGTCAAGATCGAATTCAACTTTTTAAATCCGATGCCTTTAGAAGTTTCTTTATCATATTGATTGCAGCGGGATTAATTTGGGCAAGTGCTGTTAAGAAAATCAAAGAGCCCATTTTTGTCATTACTTTGGTCATTATCAGTATTTTCGATGTAACTTTTGTAGCGAAAAGATACTTCACAAATGAGTCATTTATTTCTAAATTTGCCGCAGAAGAACAAATTCAAGCTAGTGCAGCTGATTCACAAATCCTGACCGACAAAGGTCAATATCGGGTGTTGAATTCTGCCGTTTCGTTCATGAATGATGCTACCACGAGTTATTATCACCATTCCATTGGAGGTTATCATGCTGCTAAATTGAGACGTTACCAAGAATTGATCGAAAAAGAATTCCCAAAGAATCCAGGTCAAATGAATATTTTGAACATGATGAACACGAAATATGTCATTGGTACAGATTCCATTGGACAATATTCCGTTCAAAATAATGTTCAAGCCTTAGGAAATGCTTGGTTTGTGCAATCTGTGAAGGTCACGAAAACTCCAGATGAAGCTTTAAGTAGCGTTGGAACATTCGATCCACGAACAACTGCCATTGTTGAAGAAAAAGATTTAACAAATATTTCCAATAAAACCATTGACCCCAATCAATTAGGCACCATTAATCTAACTAAATATGCCTTGAATCAAATGGTTTACACGAGTAACTCAGAAAAAGCTGGATTTGCCGTATTCTCAGAAATCTATTACAGAGGAAACAAAGATTGGAAATCTTACATAGATGGCAAAGAAATTGCTCATATACCTGCCAATTACATATTAAGGGGCATGTATATTCCAGCAGGTAAGCACCAAATTGAATTCAAATTTGAACCCGAAACGGTCATTATAGGAAACAAAATAGATGCTTTTGCATCCGTTGGGCTATTACTTTTTATTGCCCTAGCAATAGGAATTGCGTACAAACAAAAAAATAAAAGCATATGATATATTCCATGACAGGATTTGGAAAATCCCAAAGAGAGACAGCTGATTTTCAAATTCGAGTGGAGTTAAAAACGTTGAATTCCAAATTTACCGATATTTTTTGCCGAGTACCTCGTTCCATTTCTTTCAAAGAAATTGAGATCAGGAATTATTTAACTCAGCAATTGGAAAGAGGCAAAATTGAGTTGAATGTCAATATTCAAAAAAATGCCGAAGCGGAAGGAAGTAGCAACATCTTGCAAGAAGCAAAAATTGAAAGTTATTATTTGTCATTGAAAAAAGTCGCTATTCAGTTGGGAATTACTCCAAACGAAACTGAACTTTTCCGTCAAGCCTTGAGCATGCCCAATGCCATGCAAGCAGAAACAGCGACCGATTTAGAACCAGAAGTGGAAGCTTTGTACCAAGTAATTTATGAGGCCATAGAAGAAGCCACGAAAGAATGCAAGGAATTCCGATTAAGAGAAGGGAATGTCGTTGGAACAAAATTCAAAGAATACATTGCTTCCATCCAAAAAGGATTAGGGGAAATTCTTGAACAAGACAAAATTCGCATGCCAAATATCCGTGAAAGAATGAAAAAATCTTTGTTGGAATTGGGCTTAAACGAAGATTTTGATCAAAATAGGTTTGAACAAGAAGTAGTTTATTACATAGAGAAATTTGATATTTCGGAAGAGAAAGTTCGATTATCTACCCATTTAGAATATTTTCTTGAAGTATTGAAGGAAGGTAATGGAAAAAAACTTAATTTCATGGCACAAGAAATTGGACGTGAAATCAACACGATTGGATCTAAAGCAAACGATTCTGTTATCCAACGATTAGTCGTAAACATGAAAGATGAATTAGAAAAAATCAAAGAGCAAACAGCCAATGTACTGTAAAAAAATTCATTACTAACCCATAATTTCACCTTATCTATTACGCTCATGATCACATCCATTATTTTATCTGTCTTAGCCGTTATGATTGTATTATCCGGCTTAGTTACTGTTCAACAAGGAAATATTGCTGTTATAGCCATGTTCGGGAAATTCAGAAGAATTTTACACCCGGGCTTAAACTTTAAAATTCCTATTATTGAGAACGTATTCAAAACCATTTCCATTCAAAATAGATCCATTGAATTGGAATTTCAAGCCATCACCATGGACCAGGCAAATGTTTATTTTAAGTCCATGCTTCTTTATTCTGTCATCAATCAAGATGAAAAAACCATCATCAATGTTGCCTATAAATTCATTGATGAAAGAAGTTTAATGCAAACGATTGTCAGAACAGTTGAAGGATCCATTCGCTCATTTGTTGCAACAAAGAAACAAAATGAAATTCTGAGTTTAAGAAAAGAAATTGTAGAATATGTAAAAGACCAAATCGACCAAGTAATGGAGGAATGGGGTTATCACTTACAAGATTTACAATTGAATGATATCACTTTTGATGAGGTAATTCTTAAATCCATGAGTCAAGTAGTTGCATCCTATAATTTAAAAGCGGCGGCTGAAAATGAAGGACAAGCTTTGTTGATTACGAAAACCAAAGCAGCAGAAGCAGAAGGAAACGCCATTAAAATTTCAGCTAACGCAGAAAGAGAAGCTGCTCAATTGAGAGGCCAGGGAGTCGCATTATTTAGACAAGAAGTAGCCAAAGGGATGTCGGATGCTGCTCGTGAAATGCAGCAAGCCAATTTAGACACATCGGTTATCTTATTTTCCATGTGGACTGAAGCCATCAAACAATTTGGTGAACAATCCAATGGAAATGTCATCTTCTTGGATGGATCTGCTGATAACATGCAAAGAACGATGCAACAAATGATGAGTGTGAATCAATTGGAAACCATCAGAAAAAAAGCAAGTTCAAAATAATCACCAATCACTTAATTAAAGGCGACAAATATTCCGAATGAATCGGAATATTTGTCGCCTTTTTTATGAACTTTTTTAGTAATCATTTGAACTTTTTTAGTAAAAAAATCCACATATTTTTGCCAAATAATTTTTCTACTCTCAATTTTTACAATGACAATTACTTTAGATCAGGCGGAAAGAGCAATCATGGCGGCAAAACAAAAAGCCATTGAATTAAATGCGAAAATGAATATTTGTATCGTAGAGGCTGGTGGATCCCTATTCAACATTGAACAT
Organism: Spirosomataceae bacterium; assembly: GCA_044372695.1. Taxonomy (GTDB): domain Bacteria; phylum Bacteroidota; class Bacteroidia; order Cytophagales; family Spirosomataceae; genus Aquirufa. The sequence goes on along the minus strand of JBILRJ010000080.1, from coordinate 1,446 downwards.
GCCAATGGAAGATTGATTTCATTCTCAGGAGGAATTCCTATTAAAAATACAGCAGGTTAAATAATAGGAGCAATAGGCGTATCTGGCGGCACTGTAGAAAATGACCATGCGGTGGATGAAGCTGGAATTGCGGTTATATAATATTTTATACCTGCCATTAATTACAAAAAGCACATAATTCGATATTTTACAAATATATTAGGATTATGTGCTTTATTATATCACTACTTCAATAAATCTTTGGGGCACAACCCAAACTCGGATTTAAAGGCATTCGTAAAATTGGAAAGATTTTCATATCCATAATCTTTGAAAATTTCTGAAGGCTTTTTATTTTCTTTCAATATCCTTGATCGAGCATGAATCAAGCGTTTTTGTTGAAACCATTTTCCAGGATTCACTTGGTATTCATTTTTAAAGTGCCTTTTAAAAGTCGACAAACTCATGTTACATAAAAAAGCTATTTCATTCAAGTTTAAATTGGTTTTATCATTAGATTCAATAATTTTTCTAAAAGATAAATTATTGGTTTGAGTAAGTAAAGAATATAAATATTCTACAAATTCGGATTGATACTTTTCCGTTAAATAAAGCATTATTTCCTCCAATTTCACTTGCAATAATAGAACATTTGAGGCTGATGTAAAATTTAAGATCGTTGAAATACATTCAACAAAAGAGTGAATGAAATGATCATTTTCAATCAAAAACAATGATTTCTTGAAACATTTATTGGGGTCCAATTCCGGTCTTTCAAAACGATATTTAGTTAAAAAATCAGATACGTTTTTATTCGTAAAAAATAATAATTTACAGAAATACAATTGATCATTCATTAAGAGTTCAGTCATTAAACAATTCCCTGATTTAATTAAGACTGATTGTTTCGTATTGACTTCCACAAAAGAATCTTCTAAATGAACTTTTTTATTTCCAGTTTGTAAAAAGCTAAACATGTGTGAGGTTAAATTCACTTTACTTTTTACAGCATCTTCAGTCATTTTGAAATCGTAAATAAAGATTTCAGGGGTTTTAAATTCTTTAGAAAAGAATGATTCGGGGATATTCTCAATTGATGACATAGAAAAATATTAGATCATTAGAAATTAATCCAACTAGTTAGGTAATAATAATAATAATAATAATAATAATAATAATAATAATAATAATAATAATAATAATAATAATTCTCAAATATCTAATTTGAAAATCAAAAAAGCAACAATATGATTGCTAAAACTCCTAATAAAAGTCCTAAATACTGTTTATTGTTGAATTTTTCCTTAAAAAACACAGCGGCAACCAGCGTGGTACAAGCAATGACACCAATGTTGTAAACAGGCAAAACAACGGATAAATCACTTTTATAGAAATCCAATGCTTTCAGTAAGAAATAAAAGGAGAAAAAATTGGGTAATCCCAATGGAATTGCTGCCAAAATCGATT
>JBILRJ010000381.1:0-2736 GCA_044372695.1 Spirosomataceae bacterium | reverse complement strand
TAAAATTGCGTTGCGGTAGGGTTGTAATACATCCTTGGAAATGATTTTAGGTAAAAACACATGTCCATTCTCTTGAAAATACTGAATGGAATCGTCTGATAATGAATAGTCAAATTGCATAAAAGATCTTTTTCAACAAATTTGATCAAAAAAAGCACGCCATTCCACCTAAATATTTGTAAAAAATAATGCAATTTTACCAGTAAATACATTTAAAATTCAATCATTTGTCATTTTAAGATAAATTAATGAAAGCATCCTTGGAACATTTGCAACAAGATTCAAATCAATCTTTTTCTATTAAAGAGGTACAAAAAGTACGTTTTGACACCCCATATCATTTCCACCCGGAGCTGGAGTTAACACTGATTATTTCTGGAGAGGGAAAACGATTTGTTGGGAATCAAATTGCTGATTTTAGCCCAGGAGATTTAGTACTATTGGGACCCAATCTACCGCATTGTTGGCAAAATCATCGATCAGATTGGCTCACGAAGGAAGATCATCATTTAGGTTCTCAGGCTTTGGTTATTCATTTTAATTCGGATTTTTTGGGAGATGTTTTCATGAGTCAACCGGAATGTCAAGGAATCAAAAGTTTATTTGAACGAGCCAAAAGAGGTTTTACCATTCAGGGCCCTACCCAAGATAAAATTGCTAGAGAAATGCTGCAATTGGCAAATTTGGCGCCATTTCCACGATTGCTTTCATTTTTACAAATCATTCATACATTGAGTCTTGCTACAGCCGATTTACAAATGATTGAGAGCAATGAAAGTATTTATGCCCTTTCAAAAATTGATTTAGAGAGGATCAATCGTGTTTACGCCTATGTGATTGCTAATTATACCCAAGAAGTTCATTTGGACGAGGTTGCGCATTTGGCAAATATGACTGAAACAGCCTTTTGTCGCTATTTTAAAAAAGTTACTCAAAAAACATTTGTCGAACTAGTGACCGAATTCAGAGTAAAACATGCTTGCCAGTTATTACGCACCAGCACAAAATCAATGGTGGAGATTTGTTTTGAAAGTGGTTTTGGAAATTTATCACACTTCAACAAACAATTCAAAGAGTGGATGAAAATCCCACCTTTACAATACCGGAAGCTAACTAAAGAATGGCATGATTTAAAAGTTTAAATCCGCTATTCATTAGCTACCTCCTCTTTGTTTGGAAATACAAGGCTTAGAATGATGCTGGATGATAAGATTCCTATGATAACGGCCAAAGAAGATAAGGTGCCAAATCCGATTTGTTCCAAATAAGAATGGGCCAACATTTTAATCCCTACAAAACTCAATAAGACACCCAAACCCGTTGGTAAAAATCTAAATAAACCCATCAGGTTAGATAAGAAAAAAAACAGTGATCGTAAACCCATAACGGCAAACACATTGGAAAAGAAAACAATGTAAGGGTCTTTAGAAATAGAAAAAATAGCAGGGATGGAATCTACTGCGAACAATATGTCGGTAAATGCAATCACGACAACTACCACTAAGATGGGGGTCACAAAAATTTTCCCTGTTTTTTTGAATCTGACAAAAAAACGACCAGTAACATTTCTTTTGTAGACGTTTAAAAAGCGAGAAAGTATTTTGACAACAGGATGATTTCCCGGTTCAATGTGTTCATCACTTTCCTTGGTAAATAAAATTTTCACTCCTGTATAAACCAAAAATGCGCCAAAAACATAGATAATCCAATCGAATTGTTTCAACAAAGCTGCACCTAAAAAGATGAAAATTAAACGTAAAACAATGGCCCCCAATACCCCCCAAACCAAAATTTTCTTGTAATAGCGAGCTTGAACTCCGAAGGATTTGAAAATTAAAATAAATACAAAAACATTATCAGCCGACAAAGAATATTCCACCAAATAACCTGTGATGAACTCCAAAGACATGTTGTTTTGGAAAATGGTGAGTTGGTCTGCCAAAGATCCTGAGCCTAAATTGATGTGTTTGGCAAATTCTTGTTGAACAGCCTTGAGGGAAGCTAAATCATTGATTCCATGAACTAAAGCTCCATTAAATTTCAAAAATACGTAGAACAAAACAGCCAATAAAACCCAAATAGCACTCCAAAATCCAGCCTCCTTAAAAGATACATCCTTATCGGGGCCCGATTTAAATATTCCCAGGTCGATAAGCATAATTAGAATTACGGCCACCGAAAAGACAAGAAAAAATAGAGATTCACTCATAAATAATTAATTTTACTGATTAATCAGACAAAGTTCGTAAATCTTTGGCTTATATCTTATGTACGAAGGAAAAAAGGTGATTGTTGTAATGCCTGCCTACAAAGCAGCATTAACATTGGAGAAAACATATAATGAAATCCCACATGATTGGGTGGATGAGGTTATTTTGGTAGATGATTACAGCCCAGATAATACGGTTGAAGTAGCCAAAAAAATCGGGATTACACACATCATACGACATGACAAAAACAAAGGTTACGGAGGAAATCAAAAATCTTGTTATACCAAAGCATTGGAATTAGAGGGTGATATTGTCATCATGCTTCACCCCGACTATCAATACACACCTCTTTTACTAAAATCCATGATTTCGATCATTGGGAATGGTTTATATCCAGTTGTTTTCGCTTCTAGAATTTTAGGAAAAGGAGCATTGAAAGGCGGAATGCCTATCTATAAATACATTGCCAATCGATTATTAACCTTGTTCCAAAACATATTAATCGATCAGAAATTATCTGAATATC
>JBILRJ010000079.1:0-10608 GCA_044372695.1 Spirosomataceae bacterium | reverse complement strand
TTGGCAAATAAGTTTAATATTGATTTAGATCCAATTAATTCTTTCAAATCGGATAATGCCATTGATTTAGGTTCCAAACATCTTATTCATTACCAAACGCCAAAAATTGCCGTATTGGTAGATCCTGCATTTGATACGAATCAACAAGGTGAAATGGCGCATTATTTTACGCAGAAAAATCAGATAAAAGCGACCTTTTTGCCATTTAACCAATTATTTCAAGCAAATTTATTTAACTATTCTCACATCGTTTTTCCATCCGGAAAGTATAAATCTTTTTCTCAGGAAGAATTCATTTTATTAAATGATTGGATTTCCAAAGGTGGAAACGCTATTTTGATGGAAAATGCCGTTCAAATATTTAATCAGGAGAACTATTCAAAGCGTCTTTCGATGGACTTCCCAAAGGATACCCTCGTATTGCGCGATCATTATGATCAACGAACTAGGAATGAAATTAGTAGAGGCTTTTCAGGTAATTTAGTCAAAGTACAAGCTGAAGTGACTAATCCCCTGCTCTTTGGTTTGAACGAAAATCAAATTTATTTGTTCAATAATAATACGGAAATACTAAAACCGGGAAAAAATTGGCAAAATTTGTTGCAAGTAGAAAATGATGTTTCATACAAGGGTTTTTTAGGAAGTAAAAATCGCGATAAATTAAAAAACTCTATTTGGATGTCCTACCAAGAAGTAGCAAAAGGAAAATTGGTTTGGTTTGGTTTTAACCCCTTATTCAGAGGTATCGAATCGGAATCGATGAAGGCCTTTTCAAATTGTTTTATGTACCATAATTTTTAATATTCATCTTATGAAGACTTTTTCTGTTTTTTTCTTTTTAATGTTTTTTTCTTTCATGGGCTTTGGACAGTCCATCGTTCCGATTTTGCCTGTACCATCCCAAAAACAATTGGATTGGCAAAGCTTGGAATATTATGGATTCATTCATTTTAATATGAATACCTTCACCAATGTGGAATGGGGTGAAGGAAAAGAAAGTCCTACTTTATTTAATCCAAGTGCTTTAGATTGTAACCAATGGGCACGAATTGCCAAAGAGGCAGGAATGAAGGGCTTAATTCTGACGGCTAAACACCATGATGGTTTTTCGCTTTATCCTTCTAAATACACGACACATTCCGTTGCAAAATCTCCCTGGAAAAATGGAAAAGGCGATGTTGTTTTGGAGTTGTCAAATGCTTGTAAAAAATATGGTTTGAAATTAGGCATTTATTTATCGCCTTGGGATCGTTTCCATCCGGCCTATGGAACAGATGAATACAACCAAATCTACGCTAAAATGCAGGAAGAACTGTTGACAAATTATGGTCCAATTTTTGAATTTTGGTACGATGGAGCCAATGGAGAAGGTCCAAATGGGAAAAAACAAGTATATGATTGGAAATTATTTCATTCCATGGTGAATAAATATCAACCCAATGCCGTGCAATTTTCAGATTCTGGGCCAGACATTCGTTGGGTTGGAAATGAACGAGGATATGCATATGAAACAACTTGGAGTCCAATCAATCGAGATGAGATTTATCCAGGTTATCCCAAATTTGATGATTATCGAAATGGCCAAGCAGATGGAACACATTGGGTAGCACCTGAAGTGGATGTTTCCATTCGTCCGGGTTGGTATTACCATCCAGAGCAAGATAACAAGGTTAAATCCGCCGACTCATTGATGAAAATATACGTGGCTTCTGTTGGTCGAAATGCTAATTTGCTCTTAAATATACCCGTGGATACGAGGGGTTTGATACATCCAAATGATTCTGCTTCGATGATGGGTTTTAAAACAATTCGAGAAAAAAGTTTGATCAATCTATTTCGCTATGATGACCGAATCATTGCGTCCTCTTCTCAAACTTATCACAAGGTGGGTAATTTAAGGGATAGAGACCGTAAGTCTTTTTGGGCTGCTAATGTAAAAGACGTACACCCTAGTTTAAATATTCAGTTGAAAACGAATCGTTTATTGAACGCAATTCTGATTCAAGAACCCATTGCTTTGGGTCAAAGAATTAGTAAGTTTTCAGTAGAAGTGATCGATTCTGAAGGAAATAAAGAGTTAATAGAAGGTCGCACCATAGGAAATAAAAGAATATTGCCTTTTAAAGAGCGAAAAGTAAAAAGCATCCAAGTAAAATTCTTGGATGCCAGAGGACAAGTTTTAATATCTAATTTTGAATTATTACGAATTATTTCAACACGTAACGAATCGCTTTACCAGTAAAGGTATAGCCATTAGCTTTGGTGGTACTATATACTTTGTAGTTAACATCCATCAAGGCGCTGGCTCCCACATCGACTGCTTTAGCCACCATTTCATCAAGAATTTCTTTCTTTTTGCTTTGGTGGTTACCTCTATTCAGCATTTTGCCTTTGTAGGTTTGATCGCTGGTTAATGGCTCTTCCCCAGACATGGTAATGGTTTCAATGACTTCAAAAGATTGCTTAGGTGTTTCGTTTGCGTAAAACACTTCGATGGGAAATTTATCAGGAATTTCAAATCCCAAACCCGACTTCACCTCTGTAGATCCATCTTTGAAATTTGGACTATAGTAGGTTGTTGGTTTTACGTGTTTCGAACAGGAGTTTAATCCTAGAACAACAAAAAACAAGCAAATTTTAAATCGTTTCTGAATCATAGATCAATACTTTATCCCATAAATGGGCACAATTTTGGATAAATTCTAAATGAATTGGCGCTATTTGATAAAAGTCATGCCCCGCTTCATCATTGAATGCAGTTAATAAACAATAATCATACGAACGATCGATCACTGGACGATCTGTTCCGGCAGGTTTTCCAACATTAAACTGGGTAACTGTTTCAATAGTTCCCAAAGATTTTACGCCTGCCTCAAATAAAGCAATATCATCTTGATTTAAGCCTTTTTTTAACCAAAAATTTACAACGTGTACAAACATATATTAATTGTTTAAATTTTCTTGAATGATGAGTTTCGCCAATTTATCGCCCAATTGTTCAGAGGCTTTTATCAAAGGCATGCGAACCTCAGAGCCCATGATTCCTTTAATTTCAAGGATTTTCTTTACCCCGACAGGATTACCTTCCTCGTACAAGAACGGATCTATGGCCAAAAAATTACCCAAAGTTTTTCTAGCTTCAGCAAAGTTGCCTTCTAGAGCAAGGTGTATCATATCGGTGAATTGCTTTGGAAAAGCATTTGCAACCACCGACATAACTCCTACTCCGCCAATCGAAATAATCGGTAAAGCTTGCACATCATCACCAGAAATCAATAAGAAATCTTCTGGCTTGTTATGAGCAATTTCCATGCATTGTTCAATGATGCAGGATGCCTCTTTGACCCCAATGATGTTGGGATGCTCAGCGAGTGTTAAAACAGTTTCTGCAGACATATTAATTCCCGTTCTACCCGGAATATTATACAAAATGACAGGAACTGGACTAGCATCAGCAATCGCCTGATAATGAGCAATTACGCCCCTTGAACTAGGTTTATTATAATAGGGACAAACCGACAAAATGGCATCTATACCTTCAAAAGAAGAATGCTTTATTTGCGAAATTAAACTTTCTGTATTGTTACCTCCTAGCCCATAGACAATTGGTAAATTTCTGAAATTCGCTTTTTGAACAGATGCTACGATTTGTTTTTTCTCATCTGCAGATGTGGTAACAGATTCGCCAGTTGTTCCTTGAACAACCATATAATCGATTCCACCCTTTGAAACATAATCAACTAAATTTTCTAATTTTTGAAAATTAATGGAATGATCTTCATTAAATGGTGTTACCAACGCAGGCGCGACACCATGAAATTTTGGAAATGTTTTATAGTTCATCGATTATGGTAAGAGTTGTAAAAATTCCTCTTCGCTTAAAATTTTAATATTCAGTTGATTGGCTTTTTCTAGTTTAGCAGGCCCCATATTTTGACCTGCAAGTAAAAAATCTAATTTGGAGGAAATACTAGAAACGACTTTACCCCCATTAGCAACAATTTTATCTTTTAATTCATCTCTTTCAAAATTCTCAAACACGCCCGAAATTACAAAACTTTTTCCTTCTAAAACGGAGCTTTCCAAAACTATTTGTGAAATTATTTCAGATAATTGAATTTGGGATTGCCTTAATCGTTCAATGATTTGTAAGTTCTCCTCTTTTGAAAAGTAATCCATTAAACTTTGAGCAATTCGGTCTCCAATTTCTGGTACTTCTATGAGTTCTTCATAGCTTGCTACCATTAGTTTCTCTATACTTTGAAATTGCAAAACCAATTTTTCGGCAATAGTCGCCCCCACATGCCGTATGCCTAAGCCAAATAAAACTCGTCTAAATGGTATTTCTTTAGATTTTTCGATCGACTTAAGAATGTTGGAAATCGATTTGGCTTGAAATCCTTCTAGTCCAACAAATGACTTTTCATTTAAATCATATAAATCCGCCACATTGGAAATGATTCTTTTTTCAAACAATAAGTCAATGGTTTCCACCCCTAAATTTTCAATATTTAATGCTTTTCTTTGAATAAAATGTTCGATTTTTCCTTTGATTTGAGTCGGACAACCTAGTTCATTCATGCAGTAATGATTGGCTTCACCCTCATTTCTGATTAAAGCAGTTCCGCAGTCAGGACAATGACTTGGAAAGTTGAATTTTGTAGTATTTTCTTTCCTTAGATTAAAATTCACCCCAGTAATCTTGGGAATAATTTCTCCGCCTTTTTCTATGAATACGGTATCTCCTTCCTGTAAATCAAGCCTTTCCATCTCATTCGAATTATGAATGGAAGCTCTTTTAATTACGGTTCCTGCTAAATATACAGGTTTTAGATTTGCCACAGGAGTAATATTTCCGGTTCTACCAACTTGATAGGCAATGGATTCAATGGTAGTTTGAGCAATCTCCGAAGGATATTTAAACGCTATGGCCCATCTTGGCGACTTGGCTGTATAACCTAATCGTTCTTGCTGACCAAAATCATTGATTTTGATGACGATTCCATCTGTATTTAAAGGTAAATCATGGCGTTTTTCAGACCAATCTGAAATAAATTGCATGACCTCTTGTACATTTTTGCATTTTCTCCAAGTGGGCGATACCGAAAAACCAAGTTCAATCATGTGATTCAAACTTTCTTCGTGGGTTTGAAAAGGATTTTCAAAACCTAAATAGGAATAGACAAAGCATTCCATGTTTCTTTTTGCTACTTCTGCAGAATTTTGCATTTTAAAAGTTCCAGAAGCGGCATTTCTGGGGTTGGCTAAAGGGTTCTCACCTTTGGCTATTTTGTCAGAATTGATTTGTTCAAAAGAACTCAATGGCATATAACCTTCACCCCTGATTTCGAATTCCCCTGGCATAATAGATGAATGGATGCTTGTGGGCAATGATTGTATGGTTTTCACATTTGCGGTAATGTCATCACCTCTTGTTCCGTCGCCTCGGGTGACGCCTTTGATCAATTTTCCGTTTTCATACCAAAATGATAAGGCCACACCATCAAATTTTAATTCACATATGTATTCGTAACTTTCCTCCAACAAGGTTTTTTTTATTCGCTCGTCAAATTCTATTAAATCAGTTTCACTGTAAGTATTTCCTAAAGAGAGCATTGGAAAACGGTGAGTGACACTTTCAAAGTTTTTAGTGATGGTTCCTCCGACTTTTTGAGTGGGACTATCCGGAAGAATAAACAAAGGATTTTGATTTTCTAGCTTAATAAGTTCTTCCAAAAGTTGATCAAAAGCTTCATCTGAAATTAAACTTTTATTTTCTTGATAGTAGGCATGATTAAATCGATTGATTTGACCAATCAATTCATCCATTTTTTTCCGAATATCCATATTTTTTAAATTTTAAATAAAGTTAAATGAAACTTACAAGAAATTCAGCTTAGACAATAATTTTCATAACTTTGTCAAATGGAAAAACTGATTATAGCTCCCTCTGTTCTAGCGGCTAATTTTGCCTATTTAGGTGCTGAAATTGAAATGTTAAATGAATCCCAAGCCGATTGGATTCACATTGATGTAATGGATGGTGTATTTGTTCCGAACATTTCTTTTGGTTTTCCAGTCTTAGATGCGATTCATAAAATCAGTAAAAAGGTATTGGATGTACATTTAATGATTGAAAAACCTGAACAATATTTAACACAATTTGCCCAACTAGGCGCTAAAATAATAACTGTTCATTATGAAGCGTGTCCTCATGTTCATCGTACCATTCAACAAATTAAAGACCTTGGTTGTTTAGCGGGTGTTGCTATCAATCCAGGAACACCCACTTCGGTACTTAAAGACTTGATGGCTGATCTAGACCTCGTATTGATCATGTCTGTCAATCCTGGTTTTGGCGGACAGAAGTTCATCGCACACTCCATTCAGAAAACCAAAGAGGTGAAATTAATGGCAGATACAGTTCAAAACACGAAGTTGAAGATCGAAATTGATGGTGGTGTTTCTTTGAGCAATGCGGTAGATTTGATAGAAGCTGGTGCGAATGTTTTGGTAGCGGGAAGTTTTGTGTTTTCATCTAAAGACCCAGCTAAAACGATCAGTGATTTAGTTAACCTTGCAAAATAACCTTTTTATGAAGTTCATTAAATGCTTCATCTTTGTTTGTTGTGTTATTCTTTATGGCACTAGTTTATCTGCACAAAAAATAAAGTGGGCTTCTAAACTTGTATCCTTTTCTAGTGAATATACCGATCCTCTTTTAGGAAAAGATTTCCGTGCCATTCATGTGCTCGGAAAGCCAAATAAATATCCCCAGTTCGGTTATTCAGCAGCAGCTTGGCATTCATTGACACAGGATAGTCGAGAAGGAGAATACATCATTGTCGAATTCGATACCTTGATGAGCATTCAACAAGTTGCGATTTTTGAAAATTTTGGTGCAGGTTCCATTACTCGAGTGGATGCATTAGATGCAAACAATCAATTATTTTTATTGAAAGACTTTACTGCGAATTATACCAATCTGCCAGCTCAAGTTACGAGCATTGTTTTACCTTCCCCGAGTTCTTATAAGGTACGAGGAATAAAAATTTCCATGAATTCAGAATGGGTGAAAGGATATTCTCAAATTGATGCCATTGCCATCTCAAATTCTTCCATTCCCATTGAAGAAAGTTTAAAATTACCCATTGAACCCAATGCTACAGCCTTCCGGGAAAATATGGGAAAGTCGATCAACACCATTTACAATGAAATTTGTCCTGTAATTAGTCCAGACGGTAAAAAAATCTATTTTACGCGAGCTAACGATCCCAATAACATTGGGAATATGAAAAATCAAGACATTTGGTATTCAACTCTAAACGATGACAAAACTTGGTCTAAAGCCTTATTATTTCCAGAGCCAATAAATAATTCAGTAAACAATGCCCTATGTGGAATTTCTTTGAATGGGAAATCTATTTTATTGAACAATGTTTATGGGAAAGATGGACAAATGGAAAAAGGAGTTTCGATGTCTTTTTTGTTGCGCACTGGTGATTGGAGTTTCCCAAAGGCTCTTAAAATTCAAAATTTTAAGAATAAATCAGAATATTCAGAATATTCTTTAGCCCCCAATGGGAAAATTCTTTTGATGACTACAGAAATGAAAGATTCATTTGGAGAAAAAGATATTTATGTTTCGTTTTGGAAAAATGATGATACTTGGACAGAGCCTCTTAATATTGGCTCTGTAGTTAATACGGGAGAATCTGAAAGTACCCCTTTTGTAGCGCCAGACGGTGTTACCATGTATTTTTCTTCTAGCGGCCATTTAGGATACGGAAAAAATGATATTTTTCTTACTCGAAGACTTGATGATTCTTGGACGAAATGGTCAGAGCCAGAAAATCTTGGACCCATCGTTAATACCCCACAATGGGATGGTTATTTTTCAGTTTCCGCCCAAGGTGATTATGCTTATTTCAGTTCCGTTGAAAATTCGATAGGTGCGGAAGATATTTTTAGAATTAAAATACCAGAAAAGGCAAAACCTTTAACATTGATACAATTATCTGGATCCGTTCAAAATTTGGATACCAAAGAAAGTTTAACTTCTCAAATTCTGATTAAATCATTGAATAGTTCTGATTCTTTACTCTTGGATTATGACCCCTATTTAGGCGATTTTAGTTTTATGTGGCCAGCAAAAAAACCTTTTACTATTCAAGCCATCAAGAAAGGATATTTTTCAAAGATGGAAAAATTAGACTTTTCTGCTGAAACCAAATACAAATCCTACAAAAGGAATTTATCTTTGAGCGAGATTCAACTCAATAAACAATACCAATTTTCGAACATCATTTTTACTCAAAGCCAATCGGACTTATTGCCTGAATCTTATCCAGAATTAGATAAAACCGTTAGTTTACTAAAAGAAAATCCCACATTTAAAATATTATTAGAAGGGCATACAGATAACCAAGGTGATTGGTCGGAGAACTTAAAATTGTCCAATGACCGGGTAGAAACTGTGAAAAACTATTTAATTTCCAAGGGGATTTTAAGTTCAAGGATTCAAGTTAAGGGCTGGGGAGGCACAAAACCCGTTTCAAGTAATTTAACGGAAGAAAGGCGCAAGCTTAATCGTAGGGTAGAATTTACTTTATTTTCAGAATAAATGCAGTCGGAAAAATCTATGTATTTTAATTCATTAAATGGTCTTCGCTTTTTTGCCATTTTAATGGTTTTATTGGAGCATTGGCTACCTGAATTTATCAAATTTCCCACAGGACATTTAGGTGTTGTTCTTTTTTTTGTTTTAAGTGGTTTTTTAATCTCTCGAATTCTATTTTTGCATGCTGAAGATCTGGGAAATAAGACCCAAACGAAAGTTCAAAAAATCGTCAATTTTGTAGCCAGGAGGTCCTTAAGAATTTTCCCAATTTACTTCTTGGTTATTTTTTTGGGAATTTTTTTCAATATTCAGCCAATTAGAACCATTTCCCCTTGGTTCATTTTTTATTTACCCAACCTTTACATCATATTGAATCAACAATGGATTGGGGTTTGGGATCATTTTTGGACACTGGCCGTTGAGGAGCAATATTATTTATTTTTCCCATTCATCGTGTTTTCCATTTCGTCCAATCATTATCCTAGGCTTTTAATTGGAATGATTTGCCTAGGTTTTATTTCCAGGCTTTCCTTTTTTCTATATTTCTCAGATGAATTCGTGGAGGAAAATTGGTTTTTGAATTATGTGAATCCCATAAGTGCATTGGATTCTTTTGGATTAGGTGGATTATTGGCTTACCTGCATTTATATAAAAAAGACACCTTCGACAAAATCGCATCTGATAATTTTGCCCTTATTTTTCTGATTTTTCTTTGTTTTTGTAATTTTTTTCTGGATGAAAATTCCCAATTTCAGCACAACAACATCTACTCATCCGTTTTTGAAATAAGTTTTTTCGCTTATTTTTCTTTTTTTTTGGTAGCTAAAGTGTCTTCTGAAACAAATTACATGTTAACTAAAATACTCATGTTTAAACCTTTGATGTATTTGGGTCAAATATCCTATGGTTTATATGTTTACCATAATTTTATTTACAACTATTATCATTTAGAAAATAATACATTATGGTGGTATTTTCTAAGAAAAGTACCTACAGAATACCAAGGAATGATTAACTTTACGCCTTTATTGTTTCTGTTGAATTTTTTAATTTTAGTTGTTGTGGCAAGTTTATCTTGGTACCTCATTGAAAAGCCTATTAATCGTTTAAAAAATAAATTTGATTAAAATGAATTTAGATCTGGTAATTGTCATTCCAGCCTACAATGAGGAAGCATGTATCAAAGAGGTAATACCACATTGGATCAAGGGTATTTCTCAATTTGTTGAAACTGATAAATTTAAGTTATTGGTGGTGAACGATGGATCCAAGGATCAAACAGGTAAATTATTGGATGAATTATCTGGTGAATTCCCTAATTTGATCGTGAAGCATCAGCTCAATGGAGGCCACGGAAATGCGGTAGTAAATGGCTATAAATTAGCTGTAGAAATGAATCCTAAATATGTTTTTCAAACAGACTCAGATGATCAATTCGAAGTAAATGATTTTATTAAGTTTTGGGAAAAAAGGGATCAATCTGAATTTATTTTGGGTTTCAGAGAAGTTAGGCATGATGACCCATTTCGTTTATTGATTACTCGGATTCTTAAATTTTCTTTACTATTTATCTATGGAGTTTACATCAAAGATGCGAATATTCCTTTTAGACTAATAAAAACTTCTTTTTTGGATAAGTTAATTAAATCATTACCTATTCAAACTCCATTTGCTCCCAATATATTTATATCGGTTATGGCTAAAAAAGCCAATCAAGAAATTTTCAACATACCTGTAATTCACAGAGAACGTGAAACTGGAGTTGTTTCAATCCGTCATTTCAAACTTTTAAAAGTTTGCTGGCAAAGTTTTAAAGAATTATTAGACTTCAGAATCAAATTGAATCAAATTGTAAAAGATATTACGTCTTAAAATGAAATATAAATATGTAATTGTAGGTGGTGGTCCTACGGGATTAGGTGCCGCTTATCGTTTATTGGAACTTGGTATCACAGATTTTATTGTTCTAGAAAAAGAGAATTACGTT
>JBILRJ010000380.1:0-2761 GCA_044372695.1 Spirosomataceae bacterium | reverse complement strand
AACTTACGAATCCACTGTCGCATTGAACAAATCAGACATTTTCGATTTAGCCTCCATTACTAAAATCAGCACCTCCGTGCCAGCCTTGATGAAATGGCAAGATGAAGGCCGTTTCAATGTCAATGAAACCATGGGGGAATTCATTCCTGCTTTGGCCAAAACGAACAAAGGCCCATTAAAATACCTCGATGTATTAACGCACCAAGCTCGATTAAAAGCTTGGATTCCATTTTGGAAGGATTACATCGATAGTACCGAAATGATTTTAAAGAGTAAGAAATTCAATACGATGTATGCCAAAAAAGATTTGAAATTCAATTTGGTAGAAAAATATGTCACGAGAGCACAAGGCGAAGAGCGGGTGAAAAAGTTGATCGAAAAAAATCCTAAATTATGGGATAGCACGGTAAATTTAAGCAATGAAATTCTTCGTTGGAAACCAAGAACATTATCTTATGCCAAATCGGTAGATTTTCCAACGGAGGTAACAAAAAATCTTTGGGCACATAAAACCCTCAAAGAACAGATCACGAAATCCATCATTGATTCCCCTTTGAGAGAGAAAAAGGAATATGTGTATTCAGATTTATCGTACTATTTATTGCCCCAATTAACCGACAAAATGTTTGGCAAAACTTGGCCAGAATATTTAACAAGCAGTTTTTATGCGCCTTTGGGAGCAAAAACATTGGTTTATCAGGCGGAAAAACACTTTCCATTATCTAGAATCGTGCCTACGGAATATGATTCCTTGTTTAGAAAAATCTTGATTCATGGAAAAGTACATGACGAAGGTGCGGCCTTGTTGGATGGAATTTCTGGACATGCAGGTTTATTCGGAAATGCGAATGATTTGGCGAAATTGATGCAAATGTATTTGCAAAAAGGCTATTATGGCGGACAACAATTTATCCAACCAGAAACCATGAAAACCTGGACTTCTTATCCATTTGAGGAATCAGAAAATTCGAGAAGAGGCATTGGATTTGATAAGCCTGACCGTAAAAAAGCAGGTATTTCAGCGGCGGCATCTGCTAGCGAAGAAAGCTTTGGCCACTCTGGGTTTACAGGAACTTACACATGGATTGATCCTGTGAGCAATATTGTATATGTGTTTTTGTCTAATCGCGTTTATCCAACCCGAAACAATAGTAAGATCAGTGATTTAAACATTCGCACGGGAATTAATGAAGTTATTTACCAAGCGATTAAAAAAGGAAATTAATGAACATATTAATCACTGGCGGAACGGGATTTATCGGAAAAGAGCTGCACACTTTTTTGGTACAAAACGGACATCAAGTCAAAATCCTATCCCGTAAAGGCGGTGATTATTCTTGGAATTTGGAACAAAAAACCATTGATTCCAACACGCTGGATGGAATTGATTGCATCGTGCATTTAGCAGGTGCGGGCATCGCAGACAAACGGTGGACAAGTGCCCGAAAAGCAGAGTTAATTGCTTCACGAGTTGAAAGTACACATTTGTTATTGGAGCTATTAAAATCGACTCCTAATCAAGTTAAGAACTTTGTTTCTGCTTCTGCGATTGGGTTTTACGGCGCGGATTCTGGGGAACAGGTGTGTACAGAAGGGAGTCCTGCGGGAAATGATTTTCTAGCAGAATGTACACAAAAATGGGAAAAAGCCGTTGATCAAATCGCTAATTTGGGCATCAGAACCGTGAAAATTCGGATTGGATTAGTGTTATCGGAAAAAGGAGGCATATTTCCCGTTTTGGCAAGACCCATTCGTTGGGGAGTAGGGACGGTTTTAGGTACCGGCAAACAATGGCAATCTTGGATTCATTTAAGTGATTTAGTTCGAATATTTCAATGGTGCTTGGAAAATAATGCAGCTCAAGGTGCTTATAATGCGGTAGCTCCACAGCCCATTCGTCACAAAGAAATGACGCAATTAATGGCCAAAAAAATGCACAGACCTTTGTTTTTACCTGCGATACCCACCTTTTTCTTGCGATTAGTATTGGGTGAAATGTCGGTTTTGGTCACAGGAGGTAACCGGGTTTCTTCCGATCGAATACAAAAAGAAGCCAATTTTTCGTTTAGATTTGTAGAATTTTCCACAGCTTTGGCTGAAATATTATCACACGATGTCTAAAAATGTATTAATCTATTGCGGCTCTTCCAAAGGGCATGATTCCATTTACGAGAATGAAGTAAAAAAATTGGCACAAGCTTTGAAAAAGCATGATTGCAAAATTATTTTCGGGGCAGGAAGCGTGGGCTTAATGGGCGTTTTAGCAGACGAGTTTTTGCGTTTAGGAGGCGAGTGCATTGGAGTTATTCCATCATTCATGGAACCTTGGGAGGTAAAGCACAAAGGAATTCAGGAATGTATTGTGACCGAAACCATGCATACTCGCAAACAAATCATGGCGGAAAAAGCGGATGCCGTAATTACCCTACCCGGTGGATTTGGATCAATGGATGAGCTTTTTGAAATCCTTACTTGGAAACAATTGGATTTACATGAAATGCCTGTGGGAGTGTTGAACATCAACAATTATTACAATTTATTGATTCAACAAATGCAACACATGGTCAAAGAAGGGTTTTTAAAAGATGCTAATTTGGAGGCCATTCACATTGATTCCAATCCAGAAGCTATGGTGGAATATATTTTACAATACGCTCCAGAAAAAATGGAGAAAAAGTGGATTTACCGAGGATAAAAAATTATTACCACACGCAATGACCAAATACCTTCTCATTTTTAGCTTATTGTTAAGTTTTTCTTT
>JBILRJ010000078.1:0-10704 GCA_044372695.1 Spirosomataceae bacterium | reverse complement strand
TAGCAGAATCTTTGAATGAAAACGACAAAGAATGGGGGAAGGGTTTGATGAAATTATATACCGCATTGAGTAATGATTTGGTTTATCCTGACCCTTACAATCTAGTCGTTTTTGGAGATAATCATGACATGAGTCGTTTTTTTACCCAAGTGAAAAATGATATTGATTTATTTAAAATGGGAATGGCCTTTATTTTAACAACCCGGGGCATACCCCAAATTTATTATGGGACAGAGGTATTATTTTCAAATCCTAAAAGTTCAGAACACGGAGAAATTCGTGCTGATTTTCATGGTGGTTGGAAGGGGGATTTAAAAGATGCTGTAAGCGGTAAAAATTTATCTCCTGAAGAAAAAGATGCCCAAAATTTTATGCGAAAACTTTTAAATTGGCGTAAGACCAATTCCGCCATTCACCAAGGGAAACTTTTGCATTTTGCACCTGAAAATGGCGTTTACACCTATTTCAGATACACAGATAAGTCGAAAGTAATGGTTGTAATGAATAAAAATTCAAATGTGTCATCACTCGATTTAAAACGATTTGAAGAAATTTTACCCAAGAACGCCAAAGTAAAAGATGTGATGAATAATCATTCATTTTCTATGGGCGATTCCTTGCAAATTGGAGCAAAAACAGCCTTGATATTAGAAATAGTAAACTAAACCTGAAAACGATGAAAATGATTAAATTAATTTTGTTAGGGCTAGTATTAGCCTATCCCGCTTTTGCACAAAAAGCGAACCAAGAAGAATGGGAAACTATTTTCAATGGTAAAAACTTAAAAGGCTGGACTCCGAAAATCCGAAATTATCCTGCGGGAGAAAATTTTGGAAATACATTTCGGGTGAAGGATGGAAAAATAACGGTTGCTTATGATGCATACCAATCTTTCGATGAACGTTTTGGTCATTTATTCTATAAAAATCCATACGGATATTATAAAATTCGATTGAACTATCGTTTTGTAGGTGAGCAGGCAATCAATGGACCAGGATGGGCCACCAGAAATAGTGGGATCATGGTGCATGGTCAGTCACCTGAATCGATGGGTTTGAAACAAGATTTTCCAGTTTCCATTGAAGTTCAATTACTGGGCGGGAATGGCAAGGATAAACGTACGACATGTAATTTATGTACGCCAGGAACCAATGTAGAAATGAATGGTAAGTTATTTACCCCTCATTGCATCAATTCAAATTCAGAAACTTTTCATGGTGATCAGTGGGTGCAAGCAGAAGTTGTGGTTTTAGGAGATTCGCTCATTCAACATTTTGCCAATGGTAAAATGGTCTTGTCTTATCAAAAACCTCAAATTGGTGGGGGTAATGTGAGTGGCCAAGATCAGATTTTTGGTCAATCTGGCCAACTTTTAAACCAAGGATATTTTTCCCTTCAAAGTGAAAGTCATCCTGTTGAATTTAAGGACATTCAAATTTTAAATCTGGAAGGGTGTATGAATCCCAAAGCAAAGAACTATAAATCCTATTACGTATATCCTAGAGCGGAACTTTGTAAGTTTTAACTATTCATTATATTCTAAAAACCATCATAAAAATTGATAATTGTCAATTTTTATGATGGTTTTTCTATTTATTTTTCCTAAAAACTTGTTTTTTGGTTTTGTACACTTGTATTTTTGCAACATTATAAATCACTAAACATTTCAGTAAATGAAAAAACTAACCATTATTGCAGGATTATTATTAGCATCCACATCCATTTTTGCACAATCGCATCCAATTAAATTATCACTAAGAGGCTCTTTGACTCTTCCTACTGGAGATTGGAAACTAGGTCAAACTACAGGTGGGCTTCTTGAATTTCAAGCGAATAAATCTTTATCAGACAACTTTAGTCTTTTTGCTTCAGTAGGCTACGGTCGATTTGCTGGAAAAGATTATGCTGATGGAACAGGTATTTTGCCTATATTGGCCGGTCTAAATTTCGATGGGCCAGTATTTCACGCAGGCTTAGGATTTGGTTACACAAATTTGATTGGTGCTTTTACCGTTGGTGGATTTACTTTCCGTCCAGAAGTTGGTGTTAATTTATCGAAAAAACTACAATTGAACGTGAATTATACAAGTGTGAAAATAACAAATTCTAATGTGAATTATATTGGAATTACGCCTGTATTTAAATTTTAATTTCATTTGTTCATTCATGCGTCCTTCTCGAAGGACGCATGAATCCCAAATCAAAGAACAATTAATTTGATTAGGTATATCCCAATTGGAATTTTTCAAGTTTTTCTTAAAAAATTGTTTTTAATACTAATTCCATTGTAATTTTGCAACATTACTTAACACTGATATTTCAATAAATGAAAAAATTGACCACTATCACAGTATTACTATTATTATCGGTATCCATTTTTGCACAAACACCAAAACTTTCACTTCGAGGTACTTTGGCTTTTCCTACAGGAGATTGGAAATTATTACAAAGTACAGGCGGTCTAGTTGAATTACAAGCCAACAAATCTTTGTCAGACAACTTTAGTCTTTTTGGTTCTATAGGTTACGGTAGATTTGCTAAAAAAGAAGGTATTGATGGATCGGGCGTTTTGCCTATTTTGCTTGGTCTAAATTGTGATGGCCAATTACTTCACGCAGGAATAGGATTCGGCTACACCAGTGTGTTGTTCGGAGCAGGCTATTCACTCGGTGGATTTACATTTCGTCCTGAAATTGGAGTTAATGTTTCTAAAAAAGTTCAATTGAACCTCAATTATACAATTACTAACACGAAAGAGTTTTTCGTGAATTATGTAGGAATTACTCCAGTATTTAAATTTTAAACTAAAATAACCATAAAATGAAAAAATTAACCATTATCGCAGGATTGTTATTAGCATCCGTATCCATTTTTGCACAGTCAAGACCTATTAAACTTTCTTTACGCGGTTCATTAACTTCCCCAACGGGAGATTTGAAAATATCGCAAAGTACAGGTGGACTCCTAGAATTACAAGCGAATAAGCCTTTGTCAGACCACTTTAGCCTGTTTGCTTCAGTAGGTTATGGTAGATTTTCGGGTAATAAAAATTTAGATGGGATAGGGTCTTCTATTTTACCAATTTTGGCAGGTTTTAATGTTGATGGCAAAGTATTACATGCTGGACTAGGTATTGGTTATACTCGTGTCACGGAGGATGGTTCTTTATCAAAAGGAGGAATCAGTTTCCGTCCGGAAATAGGGGTAAATTTATCTAAAAACATCCAGTTAAACTTAAATTATACGTATACAATTTCGGGTTCCTATAATAAAGTGTCTTATTTCGGAATTACTCCAGTATTTAAATTTTAAACTAAAATAACCATAAAATGAAAAAGTTAACACTAGTAGCCGGATTGTTATTAAGCGGCTTTTCATCTCTATACGCACAAGACAAAGCGTATAATTTTTCGATTCGTCCTACTGTTGGATATGCCGTTGGCAATGATATTTGGGGGGCTTTGCACGGCGTCGGCGGGAGTGCTGAAATTCAAATAGATTCACGCCTATCCGATAAGTTAAAAGTTTATACCTCCGCTGGTTTGGGGAGTTTTGCCGCTATTGGATCAACCGGTAAAGATTCTGGTACGACTTTATTTCCGATTATGTTAGGTTTGGAATATGATGCGAACAAACTACATTTAGGTTTTGGGGCGGGTTATACCACTGCTCGCCTAGGTGAGCTGGAATCAACTGGAGGAGTTAGCATCCGTCCTGAAATTGGATGGAACGTGTCTAAATGGTTACAATTGAATCTTAATTACAATTATACCAGTATGAAAGATTATAAAATTACCTATTTAGGTATTTCTCCCGTTATCAAATTTTAATTTGACTCATTCCTAAAAAAATCCTTCGTTATTCGCGAAGGATTTTTTGTTTAAGGCCTATTTGCAATGCTTTTTTGAATGATGTTGGTCCAAATTTCATAGCCTTTTGCATTGAAATGAAGTTTATCGTCGATGTATAAATTTGGTTGGTATTTTCCATCAGGACCTAATAGCTCCTTGGCTGTTTCGATGAAATATAACTCAGGTTTTGTTTGGCTAAATTCAGCAATCAACTGATTCGCTTCTTGTATTTTATCCCAAACTGCCCACCTTTTTTCATTGGGTGAAATGGCGATGTAATAGATTGGAGTGTTGGGATATTTAATCCTGATAACTTTAACAATGTATTTGTAACATTCCAAAATTTGTAAAGGACTTTTATCTCCATTAGAACCGCTAATGTCATTGCTTCCCGTGTACATATAAATGGCTTTTGGCTGATGTGGGTAAGCAATTTTAGGGATGTAATAGGCCATTTCAGCAATTCTAGATCCTCCAAATCCTCGATGAATAATTTCAGCAGGTGCTAAATCCTGCTTGATGGTTTTCCAAAGTCGGATATATGAACTTCCTGTAAATAATAGAGCCTTATCGGAATGTTTTTCCTTCATATCCTCCTTTTCAAAGGCCTCAATTTCTTTCGCAAAACGGTTGATATTTCCACTTGCTTTCGACTGATGAATGAATGCATACAACCATTGAGATACTTCTTCCAAAGAAGATTGAATGGCCATTTTATTATTGTCTAGGGTATGACCAAGACCTTCAGATAGTTTTAACCCAGCCGAAACTCCTTGCCTTAAGGCTTGTTCGTAAATGATGGAACTTCCATAGGTGAAGCCATGGTAAGAATAGGAGGAGTCGTATGGAACTGTTTTGTCCGCTGTGCCATGCACATTGAAAACGGGCAAATCATTTTTTTGGATCCAATTAACATTGGCCATTGATCCCCAAAAATTAACCACGGCATGTACTTTTGAAGAAAACCCTTCATTGCCAGAAGTGCCCTCCATTGTGCCATTTTTGGCTACATCGATGAAAGATGGTACCTCGTTTTGATCCAAGTATGCAAGATGAAGAGCAGTCATTCCTCCAGCCGAGCCTCCACTTATGATAATTTTTGATGTATCAATGCCCCATTGATTGGCGTTTTTTCGCATGAATCGAACGGCGGCTTTTCCGTCTTGTACCGCACGTATCATCGATTCAAAATAATTCAAGTTGGATCTGGGTGCTTCCACACCTAACCGATAATTGATCGAAGCTACAACAAAGCCTCGCTTTGTGAGGTTTTCAGAGACCGATTTGGAATAACCTGTCCGCTTATCTCCATTCACAAATCCTCCTCCATGGATAAATACCACCAATGGCCTTTTTTTCAAGGTGTCTTGTTTTGGGGTATAAACATCCAATGTTAAAATTTGTTCCTCTCCCTTGATGTTTTTGGCCACTCCATAAGGTACATTCATCAGGGTATCTATGGAGCTGAAAACTTCATTTTTATATCTGTTTTGTCCCAAAAATGGAAAAACAATCAAAACACAGACAAAAGTTAAAATCGACTTTTTCATTATTTTTTTAATTTTTTCCGGATATTTTTTTGATAAATGAGTGCTTCTAAAAAGTAATAATCTGCGTAAACAATGGGTGCATCAATTTCGAATCCATTGGGTAAGCCTCCTGTGCTGTGTTTTAGTAAAAATCCATGATTACTACCTACACTTGCCAAATAAGTAGGGGAGGACAGGCTTTGGATGATTTTTTCTGCTTTCTGAAGATAGTCTTTTGAGTGCTTTGATTTCTGTTGGACCAATTGATACAAAGCACTGGCTGTCACAGCTGCGGCTGAGGCATCTCTGGGTACATTGGGAATTTTAGGGTCATCAAAGTCCCAATATGGAATCAAATCGGAAGGTAGGCGAGGGTGTGAGAAAATAAATTGCGCAATATTTTCGGCTTGTTGCAAATATTTTTTGTCACCAGTTTCTCTATAACATACCGCATATCCATACAATGCCCAAGCTTGCCCCCTAGACCAGGCGGATTCGTGCGAGAAGCCTTGATGCGTATTTTTTTTGGTAACTAAGCCCGTATTTACATCATAATCAATCACATGATAACTACTGAAATCTGGCCTAAAATGATTTTTCATGGTGGTGTTGGCATGACTAACAGCTATGCGATAAAAACTAGAATCTTTGGTTTGCCTAAAAGCCCAAAATAAAAGTTCCAAATTCATCATGTTGTCAATTATGACGGGGTTGTTCCATTTGTCTCTGCTATGATCCCAGGAACGAATGACACCCGTTTTTGGGTTAAATCTGGTGCTCAATGTTTTTGCGGATTGGATCAGAATGTCCTTGTAGGCGCTTTCATTTGATTTGAGTCTCCAACCATTTCCAAAACTTCCAAGCATTTTAAATCCTAAATCATGGGTTCCCCCGTTAAATTGTTCTTTTTCAATTTTCTGGGTATAATATTCTGCTTGTTTTTTCCATTGTTCTTTTCCCGTTAGCTCATATAAAAACCAGAGATTCCCAGGATAAAATCCTGAACACCAGTCTCTCGGTGCGACAAGAATCAAAGAATCGTTGCGAACGGTTCTGGGGTTTACTTTATTACCAGTCGTGTTGCCCAAAGCGTTCAACTCTTTGAGCGATAATTCCATTTGTGCTTCTAGATTGCTTAAAAGCGAATTTTGAGCCAATGCTGGAAGAGAAATGAAAAGAAAAAGAAAAATGATTTTATGCATGTTATTGAATGACAAAAAGGTTTTTACCCTTTAAATTTGAATCCGTAGCCTGGAATAGAATTCTTTGTACAGGTCGGTTCGCCCATTTTGTTTTAAAGCTTTTGTATTCCGGTCCTTCCGTAGAGGGTAAATCAACTGAAACTGTCCATTTTTTAGCATCGTATTTAATGAAATGGGGATCTCCCGTGCTGGTAACTAATTGAACAAGCCCAGGTTTTGATAAGTCGATTTGGCAAAGCGTCATGAAAGACTGTTGTAATTTGCTCTGATTTTGCGTTAGCTCATACACGTCATTGATTTCGATTTGACTTTTGACTTTGTTAAATTGAATACTTCGGTTGTAATTTTTAATTCCAGCGCTTTGGGGATATGCTTTGGATAAATCCAAACTAATGCCACTCATTTTATCGCTAATGGTATGGGTCATCTGAGCTGATTCAAATTCTCGGCCTACTTTTTGTCCTTGGCCATTGATGATGGGTAAATTGTGATATTCTGACTGGGTAAACCAAAGGTCATATCGTTTTGCGGAAAATGTTCTTGATGTGTAATTTCCTCTTCCTGCATCGATAATGATGGGTTCTCCTTTGGCATAAAAAACAAAATCACCTACATCATTGTGGTTATGGGATTCTGCATTGTGTCCTCCATGTGCAGCAAAAAACAGATCTTTGTTTCTAGAGGTCAGTACTTCAATGTCTTTGAACCAATAATCGCCTAATTGTGGTTTTTCAATTTTCTCCTTTGGCATGGTACCCAAAGCCATTAAGTTCCATAATTTACGATGTTTTTGGTGACTGGCAAACGTAATTGCGGGTTCGAAATTTTGACTAGCCCAGAGTCCGAAATTGGCCAAAGGTTCATCGTGTATTGCTTTTCCAAAACGGTAAAGCATGATTCCATCGGGTCTTAGGGTTGGATCTGCATCGGCAAAATTGACGAAATAGTCATTCGAAATATGCATTTTGTACACATAAGAAGCCATTTTTTGGATAAAAGGTTCTTCAAAAATTTCACATTTATTGTCTGTGGCAGTGGCTAATACTTGTAGTGCATCGAAGGCACTTGCACCAGCGGCAAACCAATAAGATGGTCCCTCATCGCATCCTGCGTCTTCTCCCAATCCATTGAAATACAAATCTAAATAAGACATGTGCGTGTAAAGATGATTGCCTCGTTTGACTTCATTTTTTTCCACCAATAAGTTGGCTAGCATGACATTGGAGACAATCCAAGGATTCCAATTATTAACTGCTTTTGTTTTGCTCAAATAGCTATATCTACTTTGGTCTAAAAATGGAATTAGAATTTTTTTATTGATTTCATAGTAAATTCTCGCACGCAATAATTTGGAGATTTTATCCAATTTGTCGCCCACAAAATAGTCGGTCAAGGCTAATCCTGCTGCTGTTTCTGCTCCAAAAAGATCGACTGTTGGGTCTTCTGCATCAGGTAAATTTATTTTTGCTTTTTGAGAACTTAGGTGCGCGGGTACTCCCCAATAGGTTTCTTCGCAAATGGACCAAACATAGTTCATGATTTTTTCGGTGAACCGGCCTTTGTCTTCCAAGGTTTCCGCAATGACTAATTCCATTAATCCATTTCTTTTGCCAAAAGACAACTTACTGTGTTCCTCTCTATCGCCTGATCTTAAATATTCCATTAATAAAGTGGCATCTATGGTGGGAACTGGCTTTTTTAAGACAATTTCCGCTCGTTTGATGATTTCCTTTTGCTCTTCCATTGGGATAAGCTGGCTCCACTCTTTACTTGTTTTTGGATAAGGAAGATAGTTTTTTTGACTAATAAGAGACTTCAAAACTTGTTCCTTGGAGAATTTTTTGGTTAAAAAATTCCGTTCGGTAATTTGACCGAAAGAACTTGAAAGAACCAATGAGAAGAATAATAAAAGGAAATTTTTCATATTTGATGCGAATAGGTAAAAAAAATCCCGTAGAATGAGCTCCTACGGGATAAATGTAATAATTTATTGCCAACCTGGATTTTGCTTCATGTTGGGGTTTAAAGCAATTTCATTGATTGGAAGCGGCCACAAGTAATCTTTTGCCGGGTTGAATTTTCTAAAGCTGGCTGCTTGAGTAATGATGAAGTTATCAGGAGTTAAATTCACTTTCACCGTTGTGCCAAATTCTTTGAAGAAAAAGTTCCCTAAAACGGGTTTTATCAATTCAATTTCTGCCGTTTTCCAGCGGATTAAATCCCAATATCTAAACCCTTCTTGGGCCAATTCCACACGTCTTTCTCTGCGTATTTCGTCTCGCATCGACAATCCGTTTGTTTGTGTAAAGGCATTACTTAAAGGTGCCACTCCACCTCTTTTACGTAATTCGTTGATGGTCAAGTTCAAATCAGTATCTGAAATGGTTTCTCCCAATTCAAATTGAGCTTCCGCATAAATCAATAACACTTCAGCATATCTAATTAAGTTCCTATCGATGAACGATGCTTGATTATTCCAGTCAGAAATATTCCAGTATTTTCTAAATGTAAAACCCGTTTTGGCAAAAACCAAAGAAGAAACATTGAAAACTGGGTTAGTAAAAATATAGGAATCACCTCTTTTTAATACGCCATCAGATAATCTTGAATCACGATTTGTAAAAACATCCGTGGACAATACTGGTGCTTTGTATAGAGGAGATTTTGATATCGGTAAACCGTCCTTCATTAAATAAGAATCTACAAGCGCCTTGGTTGGGCTCTTGTTTCCATTTTCTAAAATACCTCTGCAATATTGATGAGCAGTTACACGATCTGTCAAGCTAACTCCATATTGTTTTACCAATACATTTTCGCGATTGGCTCTACCTTCTCCTTCATATTGGAAAATATTGAAATATGATCCACTGTAAAGTGCATGTTGCTTACTATCCATGACCGATTTGGCTGCTGCTGCTGCCATACTCAGATATTTTTTCGAATCGCCATAGGCATGAAATTTCGATCTCGTTCCTTCAAATAGGGCTACTCTTGCTTTGAAAGCTAAAGCTGCGGTATTGGCAATTCTACCGTAATCGGCAGTACCTAGTGCTGTTGGAGTAGGTAATTTGACTGAAGCAAAATCTAAATCAGAAATGATTAAATTTAAAATTTCATCACGGGTGGCTGATGCTGCATTTAATTCTGGCGAGTCATCGGTCAATGTTTTTGTTACCAAAGGTACACCTCCATAGCGTTGCAATAAGTTAAAATAACCCCATGCTCTAAAAAAACGGGCTTCAGCTAACCAACGATCTAAAGTGTTGGCAGCTATGCCTGTTTTTGGGCCTTTTTCAAGGATGTTGTTCGCCGCACGTATCAACACATATTGGTTATTAAAATCGGCTGCTGCTGTTGCCGGCGCCAATCTTGATCCATCACTGATGCTGTTGGATGCTAGGCCAAAAGCGTCGTCAGACATGTTATCATCGTTGTTAAAATCAGGCAAAAAAGTATATAGATAATTGTTTGCCGTTTTGATATCAGATTCTGAACGCCAAAAGGTGGCATCCGATATGTTGGTTTCTGGTAATCGCTCCACTTCACAAGAAGTCATGATGAAAAGTGAGGCGCTAATTCCGAGTATATTTTTGATTGAATTTTTCATTTCAATGGATATTTAAGGATGATGAATTAAAACGAAAGATTTAAACCTACCGATGCCGTTGAGAAATAAGGGTAGTCGTTGTCTGCGTTATTGGCTGATTCTGGATCAAATAATGTTCCAAATTTACCCATAGCCGAAACAGTCAAGATATCCTGTCCTGATATGTAAACTCTCGCTCTAGAAACTCCGATTTTTTTGGTCATTAAGCTTGGAAGCGTGTAACCAATTTGGATATTTTTCAACCTTGCGTATTGTCCATCGAATGTCCATTTATCAGATGCCCCAAAGTTGTGAGTTGCACCGATAAACGGTCTTGGAAATAAAGCATTTGGATTTTCTGGCGTCCAATAATCGCTATGTATTCCCATGGCTTGTTTCCAAGTTACCAACAAAGGACCTACCGATTCTGAACCCGCCAAGAAACTACGTTTTCCAACACCTTGAATAAAAGCTGAAAAATCAAATCCTTTAACTTCAAACCCAAAATTAAATCCAAAAAGATAACGAGGATTGGT
>JBILRJ010000379.1:0-2790 GCA_044372695.1 Spirosomataceae bacterium | reverse complement strand
TTGGTCATTGGGCTTGGCAGTGGTATTCCAGGCAAGCGGGTATGATTACTTTTGCTAAAAACAATGAATCCAATGTGCATGATGGGGATCTGATTGTATCGCCACACAACCTAGACAGGCAAAGAATTTCGAAAGAAATCCAATTGGAACCCATTCGTTTTGTAACAGAATCTCCTACATTTTATACTTTTTTTTCGGGAAAAGATTTTGGTAGTATGTATAGCTCAAGCTACAAAAAACCCGCTTGGTCTTTATCAAATAAACCCATCGACACTTTATTCGTCTTTAAGGTAAAAAAGTATAATTGAATGATATTCAAGCAATCTGAATTTTTGTTCCCAAATATATTTAGTCTAAATTGTAGACGTTTTAAATTAATGAATCTCTTCGGTGAAGAAATACCATATACTTTTTGATTTAATTTCTACTCAAGGCTACATCAATGGTGGAGCAGAATTCACGCTAAAAACATTGCAAATAATCCTTGAAAAGTATGACCTTGAACGACATCAATTATTTTTCTTGTATGACTCAAAAATACCGATTGTTTATCAAAGGGCATCTCCCGAATTTTTAGAAAAAGAATTACATTTTAAGTGCATCGACATAGCCAGAGAAAAAAGTATTGGACAAATTATTTCCCAATACAACATTGATGTCTTTTTTGTAGGAATAGGACAAAGGTTAGCTAAATACACCTTCCAAGATATTCAATGCAGAACCCTATTGATTTTCCATGACCTATCCAATATTGAAATACATCATTACGGATTCGAATATATCCTTCGTTCTAAATCAGCTTTCAAACTATTTAAATTATTTATTAGAGACAAATTAAACGCTGTTCTAAAATTTTCAAATAAAAAGAAAATGGAACAACTATTTACATTTTCAGCCAATAAAAATATAGAAATATACACTAGTTCAGAATATTCAAAAGATTCTTTGACCTATTTTTTCCCAATCATCAAGTCCCCTATTTCAGTTATGTATTGTCCGGAAAAAATCATCGAAAATGATCCTATTATATCCAATTCCAAACTGAAAGAAATTATCGATTCAAAAGTTGATTATTTTATCATTTTAGCTGCAGACCGCATATTTAAAAATGCCAAATTCGCACTTGCCGTATTCGAAAAATTTGCCAATGAAAATCCTAATTTTTATCTACTAACCATTGGATTCGAGAAAAAAGAATTTCAAAATCATTTAACATTGCCTTATTTGTCATCTTCCGATTTAGAACATGCCTTAAAAAATTCCTATAGCTTGATTTTTCCCACACTATTTGAAGGATTTGGCTATCCTCCCATCGAGGCAATGAAGTACGGTAAACCTATTTTATGTTCCAATGTCTGTTCAATGCCAGAAATTTTAGGCGATGCCCCTATCTATTTTTCTCCATTTTACCAAGTTGATTTATTTAGAGCTTTAAAAAGAGTGATGGAAGAATATCCATCAAGAAGTGAAAAATCACGTTTAAGGTATCAAATAATAAAGGATAAACAATTAGCCACTTTGGAAATGTTAGTACATTCCATTTTAAATAATTAATTTTATTATGTTCTAAATTTACCCAATGCAAGTTTCTATCATCATTGTCAATTACAATACAAAACATTTAACGTACAACTGCATTCAATCCATTTACCATTTTACCTCAGACATTGATGTTGAAATAATTGTGGTAGATAATGATTCGAGTGACCAATCGATTGAATTCTTGGAATCATCCTTTCCCAATGTTATGTACATCCGTTCATCTACCAATATAGGTTTTGGCCTTGCCAATAATTTAGGAGTTAGATCAGCTAAGGGAGAATTTATTTTTTTGTTAAACTCTGATACTTTATTGAAAGAAAATTCCATTAAAAAAATGCATGATTTTTTTGTAAAAAATGAAAAATCCATGAATCTAGGCGTTGTCGGCTGTAAATTATTGGACATTGACTTGCAAATGAATAGCATTGGTGATGATTTCCCCACATGCAAAACAGAAATCACCAAAATGATTCTATCAGTAATTCCGATGAAATACAAAATAAAATTAATTGAAAAGTTTTTTCATCATTGGGATAGCAATTTAAATAAGCAATACAATGCTGAACAGGAAAGTTTTGAAATAGATTATGTAATTGGGGCAGATATGTTTTTACGAAAAGATGCTTTTGAACGGTTTGAAGGCTTTTCAAAAGATTATTTCATGTATTACGAAGAAGTCGATTTGCAGAAAAAAATGGCCCATTCAGGTTTAAGCCATCGAATCTATACAGGAACTGAAATCATTCATTATGAGGGAGGGAGTAAGTTACCATCAGCCTTTAAAAGAATGGTCAGCCATAAAAGCAGG
This sequence comes from Spirosomataceae bacterium, assembly GCA_044372695.1. GTDB lineage: Bacteria > Bacteroidota > Bacteroidia > Cytophagales > Spirosomataceae > Aquirufa. The sequence goes on along the minus strand of JBILRJ010000379.1, from coordinate 440 downwards.
TATCATTATCTAAAAAACCATGATTTTAAACACTTCTTTTATTTTCGTATAGTTCAACATGCATACTTCCTTTGTATCTTTTTAAACTCCAACTATTCTTTGAAAGACAATATCACTTATTCAAAAGAAATGCTTTCATTTATTTATCAATCCAAAAAGGCAGAGATTTCTAAAATGTTTCATTCATGATAAAAGGCTATCAATCAAGCTGTTATTTCACCTTGGTGAAAATTCAAATAAAAAAGAGACAACAAATTGTCATCCACTTTGCATTTCTCTTTCTCACAATTTTGTTGAATTTGTCATGTCAACATACAAAGCCCCAAAAAATAACCGAACTTTCTTCTCCCAATAAAAAAATTCAATTTAAGCTCTTTGCCGAGAAAGGCAAAACCTCCATGCAATATTCCCTCGCCTGGAATGATACCCTACTTATAGAT
>JBILRJ010000378.1:0-2798 GCA_044372695.1 Spirosomataceae bacterium | reverse complement strand
CTGTGCAATAATTCAAAGACATCTCTCGCTGAATGACCTGTCGCCAATAAAACATGACTACAGTTAATAACTAAACCAGATTCGCAAACAATTTGCGTGATTTTATTGTGTTCAATCTCAAAGTCGATGACTTTCTCATGAAAGCGAACTTCTCCTCCAGCCTCAAGAATTGAATTCCTTATAGAAGCAATAATGCCTGGTAATTTATTTGTTCCAATGTGAGGATGTGCTTCAAAGAGAATGTTGGGATTCGCACCATGTTGTACAAATGTTTCTAAAACCTTGTGTATATCCCCTCTTTTCGTACTTCGGGTATATAATTTACCATCTGAGTAGGTACCTGCTCCTCCTTCCCCAAAACAATAATTGCTATTTGGATCAACTATATTAAAACGATTTATAGCAGCCAAATCTCTTCGTCTTTCCCGAACATCTTTGCCCCTTTCAATGATGATGGGTTTAATCCCCATTTCAATAAGCTTCAATGCTCCAAACAAGCCTGTTGGACCACTTCCAATGACAACAACTTGTGGTGCATTGGATTTTAATTTCGGCAAATTGATCTCTTTCTGAAAAGTAAAGTCAAAGTCTTTTGGATAAAAGCCAATTCGAAGGTTAACTTTGATGTTTCTACTTCTAGCATCAATGGATTTTCTTTCAATTCGATAGGAAAATTGTTTAAGATCAGTTGATCCTAATTCTGTAGATAGAAAGGAATGAAGTAGCTCACTTGAGTGTGCTATTTCTGGGCTTGTTATAAAGTCTTTAAATTCTACCATTTTGCATATTTATGCAAATTTACAAATTCTATTTTAAACCAATGAATAAGCTAAAAAATCAAGTCAGTCCTTACCTATTACAACACCAAAATAATCCAGTTTTTTGGGAAGCATGGGGTCCAGAAGCTTTAGCAAGAGCCGAAAAAGAAAATAAACCTATTTTGGTTAGTATTGGTTATGCGGCTTGCCATTGGTGCCATGTGATGGAACATGAATGTTTTGAAAATCAACAAGTTGCTGATTTGATGAATGAATATTTTGTCAACATAAAGGTGGACAGAGAAGAACGACCTGACATCGACATGATTTACATGGACGCCATACAGCAAATGGGATTAGGGGGCGGTTGGCCATTAAATGTTTTTTTGATGCCTGATCAAAAACCTTTTTATGGCGGTACTTATTTCCCAAAAGCGAATTGGATACAATTATTGGAATCCATTCACGCGGCATTTAAAAATCACAGAAGTGAACTCCAAACGTCAGCCAATGGTTTTGCGGATAGTGTCAATGATCAAAAAGATTTGTTTACTATTGTTTCAATTGATCAACAACCAGAGGTTCTTCAATCTGTCTTAAAGAATGTACTTCATTCTTTAGATCCAGTTTTTGGTGGAATAAATAAAGCACCTAAATTTCCTTTACCTTCTTTAATGAATTTTTTAGAATCTATTCCAATTGCAATTGGTTTAGAAATGGAAGTCTATCCATTGGCCAACCTTCAACTCCATAAAATGGCTCAAGGTGGAATATTTGATCATCTTTCAGGTGGTTTTTCTCGGTATTCTGTTGATTCCGAATGGTTTTGTCCACATTTTGAAAAAATGCTCTATGATAATGGGCAATTATTATCGGTATATAGCAAGGCTTTTGAAAGAACGAATTCCTTGATTTATAAGGAGGTGGTAAGGCAAATAATTACCTTTTTGGATGAAGAATTATCAGGCCCAAATAATTTGTATTATGCTTCATTGGATGCTGATAGTGAGGGTGTTGAAGGACTTTACTATACTTGGACGTATGATGAATTAAACAAATTATTACCTTACGATAAACATGTTGAATTTTATCAAACCTATTCGATTTCTAAAAACGGAAATTGGGAACATGGACAGAATATTTTATTCAAAAATAAATCAATTCTCAATTCATATTTTAACGATGAATTTACCATTTTATCCGAAATCAAAGATCACCGGATAAAACCCGCAAGAGATCAAAAACAAATTTTATCTTGGAATGCCTTAACATTAATAGGTTTGATCGATGCTTCGATTGCCTTAAATAACGATTCATTGCTTGTAAAATGTGAAAATTTGCTTGAATCCATGCTACAATATTTTGAGACTAGTCCTAATTATTTGTTGCATCAAGTAGATTTTGCGGATCGTCCCATTCAAGGATTTCTCGATGATTATGCGACATTTGGATTAGCCATTACTAAATTATTCTTAAAAACCGGGAACGATCAATTGTTGGAAAAGTCTTCTCAATTATTGGAATTTGTTCTACAAAATTTCCAGTCAACCGAAGCTGATTTTGATTTATTTAATTATTGTTCTAATCAATCTGAAAAATTAATAGCAAATAAAATTGAATTTACGGATTCCGTCATCCCCTCTTCTAATTCCATACTTTGTGAATGGCTTCTATGGATGGGAATGATAAAAAATGAAGTGAACTACACGATCAAGGGTAAAAAAATGATTGAAACGGTTTTAGATAAAGCTATTAGTAATCCAAGTTATTTTGCGAATTGGTTGAGACTTTATTCAGAATGGTTTGAATTCCCTAAAGTGATTTTGAAATTCAATCCTAAAAAATCAATTCTAAATGACTTGCAACTCGAAAATTGGTCCATTAATTATAAAGAAATGGTTTTCATTCCAAATCTTTCTATCCCTGAAAATTTCAGTTTTATGATTTGCATAGGAACTCATTGTTTGGCTCCAACAAGTACAATTGCAGAGTTGCATGATCAAATAAATGAACTTATTTAATTCTTTCGGGATTTTCATT
>JBILRJ010000077.1:0-10908 GCA_044372695.1 Spirosomataceae bacterium | reverse complement strand
CCAAGTTGGGCATACCCATGATGAGGGCCATTCTGAGTTTAGTGAATTGACCTAGATAAGCTACTAATTTGAAGTATTCATGGAAATTTGAAATTAATACAGTTTGTCCCAAAGAACAAAGGATATCCACTCTATCCAAAAAGTCTTTTTCATTGATGTGTTGCGTACCGTCCTCTAGATTTCTCAACGTTAGTTCAGATAAAACACAAATTTTATCATCATCCACATCTTCTTCATTCTCAAATTGTGACAAGCCTTTTTTCAACATATCAGAAAATATGTTCGTAACAGGTCTGAATCTACCTCTTATCGCAACAATGTGTTTTTTAGAAAGGGCGTCATAGGGTTGCATGACATTTCCATCTGGACCAAAAACGGCAGCTTTTGTGTAACCATGCTTGACCAAATACAAAGACATCAAACGGTTATCCACTTCTTTGAAGTCAGGACCCTGAAAGCGAATCATGTCGATTTCAATTTTATCGTTGGATAAGTCATCGAGCAAAGAGAGTAATAATTGCTCAGGATCGTTGACATAATTGTAGCACGCGTAAATCAAATTCACTCCTATTATTCCAAGCGCCTGCTGTTGGAGGATGTTATCATTATCCAACATTTTTACGTGGATGACTACGTCATTGAAGGCACCACCCGGTTCAAGTTGAAATCGTAATCCAATCCAGCCATGCGCATCATTGGTTTTTTGGTAGTTTAATGCGGATACGGTATTACCAAAGGCAAAAAATCGTTTTTCCTCAGCTTGATCTACCAAGCGAACTTGTAATAATTTATATTCTCGATTTAACATTTTCATTAATCGAGGTTCGCAGACATACTTGCCAGATGCTTCTTCTCCATAAATGGCATCAGAAAATGCCATGTCGTAGGCTGAAATGGTTTTGGCGATGGTTCCAGAAGCTCCACCTGCTTTGAAAAAATTAGCTGCAACATCTTGACCCGCACCGATTTCGGCGAAGGATCCATAAATGCTTCGGTCTAAATTTATTTGAAGTGCTTTTTGTTTCGTCCCAATGGATTTTAGTTTATTAGTCATAGACGAAATGTATTTTGTGTTAATTACGAAGGCTTTAATGGCAAAGTTATATAATTAAACAACTCAATTGTCAGATTTCTTGAAAATATGCAAAATATCTAATTGACTTTTGTCCAAGTTTTGGTTTTGTGATAAAGGCCTAATCCAGCCATTGGGCTCTCACTAATTACACCCGCTTGAATTTGATGTTTCTTAAGTACGCGTTTTAATATATCGGAATAATAAAATGCTACGGAGCCTGTGAAATGAATTGGGATGTTTAAAACTTCCTTGTATTTCAATAAATAATGCTGGGTAAAGGCTTCAAATGATTGTTCAATGAGTTGGTAACAAAAGGGGTGTTTGCGATGATCAAATAAAAATTTGGAAAAACTGGCAAACCATCTGTTGGGAAAATCCTCTTTGTAAGCTTTGCTCAGAATGTCCAAGCGATTGAGCTCACCAAAACGTCGGGTGAAGAGTGCGCGCACGTCTTCGGGCATTTCCTGATGTAAAAAAGAAAGCAATAGAAGTTTCCCCAAATGGCCTCCGCTGCCTTCATCGCCTAACCAAAAACCCAAAGGTGGGATTTGTTCTGAAACTTGTTTACCATCGAAATAGCCAGAATTTGAGCCAGTCCCTAAAATACAGGCAATTCCTGGAGCATCGCCTAAGCTTGCCCTAATTGCCGCGATTAGGTCATTTTCTATTCCAATTTCAGGTACATTTGAAAAATAGGAGGAAAGAAATGTACGAATAATTTCTTTTTTATCTTCCCCAGTAATGCCTGTTCCGTAATAATGAATTTGGTCAATTCCCGTGTTAGGCAGTAATTGTAAAGTTGATTTTTGTGCCTCAGTAATCTCCTCTACTGATTGATAGTAGGGATTGATTCCCGCTGAAAAATAGGAATCAGGAAGGGAGTTGGGGTCACTGATCAAACGCCATTCTGTTTTAGTTGAGCCACTTTCAATGATTAGGATTTTCATTATTTTAATTTTCCAATGGGGTTGAATTTTTCAAAAACATTTTCAGAGTGTGGAGCATCCTGCAATTCTTCGGTTAGATCTTGGCCTGCCCAATGTTCATAATGCTTGCCATTTTTCCACATTTTTGAATCAGTCATGTCGTAGATAAAACTTTTATAAGCCACCCATATTTCCGGTTTATCCTGACCGTTTCGGAGGGATAATTGGGATTTCGAAAAAAAAGGCAATTCCATGGGCTCCATCATACATTTTTACGAAACTAAATAAAAAGAATTAAAAGGCATTTTATTGTTGAGATTTTTTAATTTTACACTTTCAAAATATTCTAGCATGAAAAGATATTTTATCGCTTTAATCGGATTTGTTTTATTTGCCACATCATCTTGTGGATCATCCTCAGGGGGTGGTTCAAACCCAACTCCTGCTGAGCCTGCGGTAGCCGATGTAATCAAAAAATCTTGGACTGCTAGTCAAGTTCAATGGGATTCGGTGTTGCAATATGATAAATCAACCAGCACCAATATCACCCAAGGTTATGCTCAATTTAAGCTCGATTTGAGTTCGTCCAGCACGGTTACTTTAACGGAATTTGATAAGAGAGTCTTTACAGGAACTTATTCGTTGTCATCTGACAACAGTCAATTAACCTTGAGAAATCTAACCAGCGCCGAAGGAGCCCCTTCAGGGTCGGATGGTACGATTGTTTTTGCTATTACAACCAAGCCAACAAGTAGTAGATTAATTTTGGAAACAACTAATCCTTACATCAAGGCTGGTAATAAGGTGGTTAAATTAACTTTGACAAATCCTTAATTAACAATTGAATATTAATAGCCTTTTGGGTGGAATTGAGTGATATGGAAAAAAGAACAGAAATTGGTACCATTGGCGAGTTTGGATTGATCAATCACATTGCTCAAAACTTTCAAGGATTTCATTCTTGGACCAAGAAAGGGATTGGAGATGATGCAGCCGTGCTGGATTCTGAGGGCAAATTAGTGGTTTCTAGTACAGAGTTATACATAGAGGGTGTTCATTTTGATTTATCTTACACCCCTTTACAACATTTAGGATTTAAATTGGTTAGCGCAGCTTTATCTGACATTGCAGCAATGAACGCTTTGCCTTCTCAGATTACCATAGGTTTGGGTTTAAGTAATCGTTTTTCTGTGGAAGCAGTGGATTTGCTGTATGCTGGATTTCAATTGGCCTGCGAGGAATACCAAGTAGATTTAGTAGGTGGAGACACCACTGCATCACCTCAGGGATTGATAGTTTCTATGTCTGCGATAGGGATGGTAGAAGAATCCAAATTGACCTTTCGAAATACAGCTAAAGCCAATGATGTTATTTGTGTGACTGGTGATTTTGGAGCAGCGCTTTTAGGATTGCAATCTTTGGAAAGAGAAAAACAAGTATTTTTAGCCAATCCGGAAATGCAACCTGAATTGGAAGATAAAAGTTATGTGGTCATGCGTCAGTTAAAACCCATGGCAAGGTTTGATATCATACATGAGTTAAGATCGCTTAACATCGTTCCTACTTCGATGATCGATTCATCGGATGGTTTATCTTCAGAGATTCTTCATCTTTGTAGGGCTTCTGGTACCGGTGCAAGAATATTTGAAAAGAATATTCCCATAGATGATGAGACTTATTTGTCGGCAACGGAATTTAATTTAAGTCCTTTAACGGCTGCGTTAAATGGCGGGGAAGATTACGAATTAATTTTTACTGTTTCACAGGCCGACTTTGATCAGGTAAGTAAAATTTCTGATGTAACGGCAATTGGTTATATGACAGATGTGAAAAACGAACAGGTTCTTGTCATGAAGTCAGATCAGACAGTTCAATTAACAGCTCCGGGTTTCGGAGGATAAGTCAGATGTCAGTAGCCATCATGCAACCTTACTTTTTTCCTTATTTGGGATATTTCCAATTGGTTCATGCCGTTGATCATTTTGTTTTTTATGACGACGTTGCTTTCATTAAAAAAGGTTGGATCAATCGGAACCAAATTCTTTTACAAGAAAAGCCTTTTTTGTTTACCATACCTCTAGCTAAGCAAAGCCAGAATAAAACCATACGAGAAACAAGCGTTTCATGGGGGAACGACTTCCCTAGTAAATGGTTAGTTCAATTGCACGCAGCATACAAAAAAGCGCCACATTATGAGGCTGTGATGGGTATGATTCATGAAGTTTTGGATGGCAAATCTTCTTCCATGGCTGAATTAGCCAGTCGGAGTATTCAAAAGACCTTTGCTTATTTGGGTTTTGAAAAATGTTTTTATCAAAGTTCAGAACTTGGAATGAATGAGTTAAATTGGAACCGAGCAGATCGACTCATTGAAATCACAAAATCTTTAAAAAGTAATCATTACATAAACGCTAAAAACGGCCAATCTTTGTATGATAAATCTTATTTTGCGGAACAATCTTGCAAACTCGATTTTTTAGATCCCACTTTGCCTATTTATCAACAAGGGTCTTTGAAGGAAGATGAATTTGTTGCGGGTTTATCTATGATTGATGTCCTAATGTGGAATGAGATTAAGGTTAGCCGTGAAATGGTTCAAAAATACAATCTTCTGTAATTTCCATTGGATAATTAATTGAAAACTTTTAAAGTTTTTTTATTAATTTTATCTGTCATTTTCTATTCTGAATCAAAATGTAGATTCTAATTGATAATTTATGAAGCAAATTCTATTTAATAAATATTCAAATCGATTTCTTTCTCGTTGGTTAGTTCTGGCCATTGATTTATTTATTGTTCTTTTTTCAATCGTTTTTTCCACCCTTTTGCGTAGAAATTTTAGTATTGGGGAAATAAATATGGATTTGTTACAGTTCAATTTAAAGGTTCTCATTTCAATTCGCGTGCTAACTTTCTTGCTTTTTCACACGTATAAGGGCATTGTTCGACATACAAGTATTGAAGATGCCAAATTGATTTTGAAAGTAGTTTTTTTGGGTACCTTGTTGTCTGCTTTGATTTCTTTATCCTATAGATATTCGTTTGACTTTTATGAATTTTCTTATGATACATTAGCGGTATTTATCATCGATTTTTTAGTAAGTAGTTTTTTGATGGTTACCCTTCGCTATTTTGTTAAGTCCATGTACGAGTCAATTATGGGAGAGTTCAAGGCTCCTGTGGGTGTATTGATCTATGGCGCAGGTTATTCGGGTTTATTGACTAAAAATGTGGTTCAAAGTAATCGAGGCATTAATTACCAAGTAATGGGTTTTATTGATGACAATGATTCTTTGGTGAATAAAACCTTGGAAGGCATCATGGTGTACAGCCTTCCCGACGCTTTACAAAAATTCGTTGGGGAATATGAGGGATTGGAAGTCATTATGGCCATCAATCGAATCAGTACAAGCGCAAAAAGAAAAATATCGGATACTTTTTTAGATAAGGGAGTGATTGTAAAAACATTACCTCCGGTTGATAAATGGGTAGACGGAGGTTTTGAATTCGGTCAAATTCATCATGTTAAAATTGAAGATTTGTTGGGTAGAGACGTCATTCAAATGGATAACCCGAGAATTTCCGAAGAAATCAATGGTACGGTGGTCATGGTCACAGGAGCGGCTGGATCCATTGGCAGTGAGATTGTTCGACAGTTAATTGCTTATCTTCCTGCTAAAATTATCCTAGTTGATCAATCTGAAACAGGTCTTTTTGATTTAGAGTTTGAACTAATGGATGTTGTTCCTACCCATATGCAGGTTTCGATATATGTTTCTTCCGTTTGTGATGAATTACGGATGTCTCGTATCTTTAAAACCCATAAACCTTCGTTTGTTTTTCATGCAGCGGCATACAAACATGTGCCTTTGATGGAAAATAATCCCTACGAAGCTGTGAAAACCAACGTCTTGGGAACCAAAATAATTGCCGATTTAGCTGCTAAAAATAATGTACGTAAGTTCGTGATGGTTTCAACAGATAAAGCGGTTAATCCAACTAATGTGATGGGAGCGACCAAAAGATTGGCCGAAATGTATACTCAATCATTAAATCAATTAGAGGGAGTGCAAACTAAGTTTATCGCCACTCGTTTTGGTAATGTCTTGGGCTCCAATGGCTCTGTTATTCCTTTGTTCAAAAAGCAAATCGAAAGAGGAGGTCCACTCACCGTAACGCATCCAGAGATTACCCGTTATTTTATGACAATTCCTGAATCTTGCGAATTGGTGTTAGAAGCTGCTGCCATGGGTGAAGGTGGTGAGGTTTTTGTTTTTGATATGGGCCAATCCGTCAAAATTGTGGACTTAGCTAAAAAAATGATTACACTCAGTGGTCTACGAATAGATAAAGATATTTCCATTAAATTCACAGGTCTTCGACCTGGAGAAAAATTGTTTGAAGAGCTGTTGAATGACAATGAAAACACCATGCAAACACATCACAAAAAGATCTTAATTGCTCGTGTAAATACGCCTTCGTATGACTACATGGAGAATCATTTAACTGATTTAGCTAGTTTGTTGGATTTGGGAATTAATAACCACATTGTCGCAAAAATAAAAGAAATTATTCCTGAATATAGATCCAACAATTCCGTTTTTGAGACTCTTGATAAAACTCGAATTACCGTTAAGAAATAATCAATCAACGTATTTTTTCATGTATTTGGCAGTTGACCAAATGGAAAATAAGGTAAAAGCAATGGCACCAATTACATCGATGGAATAATGGATGTGTTGAATCAATAACAAGGCAACCAACAAGACGCTGAGAATATATGCGATCATCTTCTCAGTTTTGCCATTTAGAAAAACACAAACAAATACCATTGTGGCGGTGTGTCCAGAGAAAAACAAGTCTTTTGTAATCGCCAAATTTTCCCCATATATAAAAATTTCTGCTAGAGGGTCGTGTAGTTCAATTAAGCCGATTGGAGGATTAAGCGGTACGCAGTAGATGGTAAGAAAGCGCAGACTGGTTTCCAAGTTAAATGCCCAAGCAAACCATAAAAACTTCTTGGGGTCAAGGGATAATTGGAATAATAGGTAAATGACAGAGAGGTAAATTATTCCGAAAATGGGGTAAGAAACATTCAAGACGGGAAGGTTGTTTAGCAGGTAATCGTTCAATTGAATACCTTCTCTTAGTTGGATCCACTGAAAATAGTCATCCGCTTTCCATGGAAATATCGAAAAAATAAATAAAGCCAAAATGAAGTTCCAGCGAAACGCCGATTCTTTCCAGGCCTGTGACCAATTTGTTCTTAGTGAATAAATAAAACTTTTCAAGTCTTTTACGTGTTTATTGATAAATTTGGGATTGCAAAACTACATTAAAATCAATTAATTTAGAATTTAAATGAAAAAAGCAGCGGTCATTCTTGGAATTGTTATTGGATTCTTTCATTTATCATGCGGAAAGAGTTCCCAAGGTAAAATAAATACAAAAATGGATAAGTTAGAACAAATTAGTTCAAAGGTGGACACCATTACCCTAGGTGCCGGTTGTTTTTGGTGTGTAGAGGCTGTTTATCAGCAGTTAAAAGGCGTAAAGTCTGTTGTTTCGGGCTACATGGGTGGAGGAATCAAAAATCCCACTTATCGAGAGGTTTGCTCCGGTTTAACTGGTCATGCAGAGGTCTGCCAGCTTGTTTATGATCCTGCAGTGATTTCCGTTGAAACCATCTTAGAAGTATTTTGGCAAACGCACGATCCAACGACATTGAATCGCCAAGGTGCGGATGTGGGAACTCAATACCGTTCCGCCATTTTTTGCCACAACGCTGAACAAAAAAAATATGCTGAGCAATGGAAAGAAAATTTAAATGCGAAAAAAGTTTTCCCCAATCCAATTGTAACTCAAATTTCAGATGCCGTGGTATTTTATCCAGCTGAAGATTACCATCAAAATTATTTCAATCAAAACGGTGATCAACCTTATTGTCAGATTGTTATCAAACCTAAAATGGATAAATTTTTGAAGGCTTTTAAAGCAAAGCTTCGTTAGAATCCTCCTTTGTCATAAAAACTTCTTCTTCTAGATATTTTCAATTCTTGAAGCAAAGAGGATTTTACTCTTAAATCAAAAGAGTAATTACTCGCTCTGCCAAAAAATGGACTGGCTATCGGCGTCCAGTTGAAGTTTAATTCCCAACAATGTAAATCTCTGTGCACAGAAATGTTGGTATAGGTTAGGCCTTTGTATTTGAAGTCATATCCCGAACTGAGTGACATTTTCCACTTTTCGGATATGCTCAAATCACCCTGAAATGACATACCGCTGATTTGCTGTGCATTCGCTAAGCCGGCCTTATTCATGCTAAATTGATAACTGAAAGAAAAGCTCCAGGGAATATTCCAGTCGACATAGTCAGCTAAATTATTATTGATTTGTCTCATCTGTGCTTCTGATCCATTGGCACTTTCTTTGGGTTTATTGGCAGCTTTTGGGGCAAATCTTCTACTAATAGATAAATTAAACGCTTGTAAGCGAGCTAGTCCTTCTCCTTTTTCCGCCATTAAATCAGGTGTTCGCCTGCCCACGTCAAAAAATAATTTATCCGGTACATACAGGTAAGGGTCCAAATTTCCACCGATGTTGATGTCAAATTCTTTCACTCTCGAATTGGCATTAAAACTTAAGTTTGACAAAGCATATTCTTTGGCCAGTAAATTATAACTTCCGTTTATGCCAAAATTATCTAGAATGTTGATTTTTTCAGATTGTTTAGTTGCGGTATCTGATTTGGTTTTAATTTTGGCTTGTAAGGTATTTTGAATTCCAAATCCAATACTTCCAGAAGCGGTTCCGTAACTCAATTGCCGCGGATCATAACTATAAATTCTTCGAATATCTCCAATTTGTTCTACTCCTTGATTGTTGATGAATTTTCGATTGTTGATTCGTACGTCTTGGTAAAAGCCAAAACTAGGATCTGAATAGTCGGGTGTGTAACTCAAGCTTATACTAGGGACCAAGGTATGGCGCAATGCTTCCAGCCTTCCTTTTTTAAATCTCACTGTTCCGTAAACCCGTGTATTTAAGCTGGCAGAGAAGGAAATTTGGGAGCTGAATTTAGGTAATCCTCTGATCGTATCAATTCTAACGGACGAATCTGCCGGCATATAGGTGTACTTATAGGATCTTGTGAACATGTTGCCTGACCATGCTACTCCGGGCGTTAAATTGATGTATTTGTTTAGTTTAATGTTGGGCAAGGATAATGGAATGCTGTAATTGAATTTGGTTTGTGCTTTTTCCAATAAAAGTGGAAGTGTATTAGCGTTGACTTCTAAAACGCCAGGTGGCAAATCACCCTCTTTGGTAGGAACAAAAGGTTTTGGAATGGAACCTCTTTCACTGTTAGCGGATCTTGGGTATACGTCAAATTCGTACCGGGTGTAGGGATCAGAGATTTGATTGGTAAGACTTATTCCTCCAGAAAAATCTAAACCAATTCTAAATTGATCAATGAATCGATCCGTAAGTGATTTTTTTCTTTTAAATGGCTGAATTTGATTGAGTCCAAAGTTGAATTCGGTGCCAGCGTCAAAAACACGCGTAGATAAATTTTGGTTAACCCGAAAGGAAATTCCTGTTCGGATGCTTTGACCAATATTTTTGGAATATTGAACAGACGATCCGATGGTATTGGAAAGGTATTGCTGGGTGGTAAATGTATTGTATTGATTATAAGAATTGGAGGCAATGTTAACAGAAGCCGAGAAACTGGAATTGCCAAAACTTCGCGGACTGTGAGACCATTGCAATGCAAAATCTGTTCGAGAGGTGGGTGCAAATTCGTCGCCGTTGGTATTTTTATTGAAGGCAAGGTTAAAGCTTCCTGCGTAGCGGTATCTTTTGTTGTATTGAGAATTGGCACCTAAGCCCCAACCACCTTTTGAATAAATTTGTCCTGTAAACCGAATACCGATATTTTCATTCATCGCCCAATAGTATCCACCATCCCTTAAATAAAAGCCTCTACCTGAGGGCTCTTCTCCATAAGTTGGAATCAATATTCCGGATTTGCCCATTTCTTTGGGTTGAGAATAGGGGAAAAACCCGAAGGGAAGACCTATGGGAAGCGGAATGTCATTCAATTCAATGTTAAAAGGCCCAGAAATGATTTCTTTTTTCCCCACCATTTTGATCTTTCTTGCTCTAATATTGAAGTGCGGATGGCTAAGGTTGCAAGTGGTATAAATGGCGTTACGGATGTAAAGATTTTCATCTTCATCTTTTTTTACGTTGGATCCATGAACGAAACCGTCTCCTTGTTGCGTAACAATTTCTTTAATTATGGCTCTTTTGGTTTTGAAATTATATCGAACCTCTTTCGAGTCATATTTGTCATTTCCTTGGGTGAAAATGGGTAAACCAATGTCTTTTTTACTAGTGGAATCATATGTTCCTTTTGCATAAACTTCATTTTTAGCCCAATCTAAACGGATGAAATCAGCTTCTAAGCTAATTTCTCCGTATTTTACTTTTGCGCCACCATATAAATTGACAATTTGTTTTTCTGCATCCAATACCGTGGAATCAATCGCAGAATAATAAACGGTTGTTTGAAGTTCTTGATTTTTGTTGGTGCTGTCTTTTTGAATTTTCTTTTTTAGGAGTGTGTCCGATTTACTCACTCGAATGGTGTCAGCTTTGACAATTCTTTGTGCGTATAGGAGGTTTGAAGTGAATAAAACCATCAAAATCACATGAAAAATACGATATATAAGGTCTTTTCTCAAACGTTAATTTGCTTCTTTATTCATAAGGAACTAGCGAAATGGGGTAATAATTGGATTATTTCACCGTATTATGAACGTTGGTTGAAATTTAAAAATTATATTTGTCTTTTATACAAGATTACAAAATTACATTTTTGAGCGGTACCAATGTGTATTA
>JBILRJ010000377.1:0-2839 GCA_044372695.1 Spirosomataceae bacterium | reverse complement strand
GATTTAATTTCAGGAAGCATTTTTTTAGGGATATTGAGTACTTGCAGAATTTCATCATCCCATTGACAAGTGGCTAAATTCATCAATTGTGTTCTGCTCGCATTGGTTACATCGGTGATATGTATTCCACCTTCCGTCCCGCCTGTTAAATGCCAAGCAATGAAGGTGTCCATATTTCCAAAAAGTGCCTCACCTTTTTCTGCGTCTTCTCGTACATTGGGAACATTATTTAGCAACCAACGAAGCTTTAATCCACTGAAATAGGCCGCTAATGGCAAACCGGTTTTTGATCTAAATCGATCAATTCCACCATCTTTAGCTAATTCTGATAATTCGGAGCCTACTCGGGTATCTTGCCAAACTAATGCATTGTAATAAGCTTTTCCCGTTTTTTTATTCCAAACAACAGTTGTTTCACGTTGATTGGTAATTCCAACCGCCGCTAAATCAGAAACCGACAAATTAGCTTTTCCCAAAGCCAAGCCGATTACTTCTTGGGTATTTTGCCAAATTTCATCTGAATCGTGCTCTACCCATCCTGCTTGTGGATAGATTTGTTGGTGTTCTTTTTGTCCCATGGAGATGATATCTCCAGCTTTATTGAAAATAATGAAACGGGAACTCGTTGTTCCTTGGTCAATGGAGCCAATGTACATGATTAGATTATTTTAATGATAATAAAAATACGCCCAATAAAGCGCCCAAGGAAGGGCCTATTACGGGTATCCAGCTATAAGACCAATCGCTACCCCCTTTATTTTTGATGGGTAAAATGGCATGCATGATTCTTGGGCCTAAATCCCTCGCAGGGTTAACGGCATAGCCAGTTGTTCCTCCTAAACCTAAACCAACTGCCCACACCAATATTCCAACCAGGAATGGCCCTAAACCGTGAGAAATAGAAGAAAATGTTCCAAGTGCAAAAACAATCAAGGCAGAAGGTAAAATTTCTGAAATTAAATTGAAACTCGTGTTTTTAATGGCGGGGTCTGTACAAAATGAAGCTTTAATTGCACCAGCATCTTCCGTAATGTCATAGTGCGGTTTGTAGTGTATCCAAACCAATAACTGCCCAAGCATCGCTCCTAAGAGTTGCCCACCCACATAAGTGATGAACAGGGACCAGTCGCCAGATTTGGCGCATTCAGCAATGGTGACAATGGGGTTTAAATGAGCTCCTGGGCTACCAAAATAAGTCGATACGAAAATGCCAATGGTGACCGCAAAAGCCCAAGCAGCGGCGATGGCCAATAAACCTGTTTGATGTCCTTTGGTATTTTTTAAAAGAACATTGGCTACAACACCATTCCCAATATATAGTAAGGTAGCAGTGCCAGCTAATTCGCCAACGAAAATTGAACTCATGTCTATGTGTTTTAATTATACAATTTCAAATCTATAAAACATTTGCATAAAAACACAAAAAGAGCTAAATTTCTGATTATAATTTTCTTTCTAATTCAATCTCATTAATGAACCGAATTTTACGCTCCTTTTTTGCTTTATTTCTACTCCTTTTTTCGTCTAGTAATATTCCCCTTATCGGAGAAGAAAGCTTGGAAAATGTGTTTAAACGAATCAATGAAGAAGTGAATCAACATTCTCAAGCCTACTCCAATCTGGGATTTGCTTGCAATACCATGGGCCACCGATTAACTGGTAGTGAAAAGGGTAAAAAGGCAGAAGAATACGTGTATTCCTTGTTTAAAAAATATGGTTTCAGAGATACTAAATATCAATCTTTTCAGGTAGAAGCATGGGCTAGAGATACAGTTACTTTATCCATCGCGCCACCGAAATCGGATGATTTTCGAAATGTTCCTGTGGTTTCTTTGGCTATGACTCCCATTGAAGCCAACATTACAGGAAACATCATCGATGTGGGGAATGGTTTAGATGCCAATTTTGAAGCCTTGAAAGATCAAGTTAAAGGAAAAGTTGCTTTGATGAACATTGGATTGGTGGACGCCAAACCAGGCGAAAAAAACATTCACCGTTCAGAGAAGACCGCCTTGGCCATCGAAAATGGTGCGATTGGTGTGATTTTTGTCAATACAGTAAAGGGCCAAGTTTTATTAACAGGGACAGCTTCAATTACTGGAAATTTAATCTCTATTCCGGCCGTTTGCATCTCTTGGGAAAACGGCTCAGAAATTCGAAATTGGTTGAAATCCCAACCCGGATTATTGTCCATGATTGAAATGCACAATGTGAGTCAGCCGATCAAAGCAAGAAACATCATTGCGACATTGAAAGGAGATAACCGAAAATACAAACATGAGAAAATAGTGATCGGTGGACATTTGGATTCATGGGATTTAGCACAAGGTGCAATTGACAATGGGATTGGGTCATTTTCTGTCATTGATATCGCTAGAACCTTCAAGGCTTTGGGTTTGAAAAGCAAAAGAACCATTGAGTTTGTCGCCTTTATGGGAGAAGAAGAAGGATTGTTGGGGTCAAAGGCCTACATTCAAAAGGCTAAACAGAACGGGTCGATTGATGAGATTGTCTACATGATCAATTTAGATATGACCAATGATGTCCATGGTTTTAATGGTGGAGGCCGAAAAGAACTTATGCCCTTGCTGAAAGAAATTGGAGATAAAATTAAATCCATCGATGGAGAATTTGAAAATAAATTGAGTAATTCCGCAGGCTTGCATTCGGATAACCAGTCCTTTCTCATGGAAGGAATTGCGGCAAGCACCCCGATGGGAAGATTGGGTAAAGGTGTCGTGGATTGTTATCATGCCAATTGCGACGGATTCAATTTGGTGAATGAAAAAGAGTTGAAAAATACAGTAAGGTATACAGCCATGTTGTTGTATGGCTTAGC
>JBILRJ010000076.1:0-11029 GCA_044372695.1 Spirosomataceae bacterium | reverse complement strand
GATCAATGGTTAGAAAAAAACAAATCTTTGTTGACTGCTAAATTTATTAAGGCGACTGTGGACATAGAAATACCTGCCTATACCAAACCATTGAAAAATGCCAAAGATTCAGCAGATTTTCGGATGTTTCAATTTACGCATTACAAGAGTCATTTCTTTGATTACCTTGATTTTAATGACGATCGATTTCTTCGGTCTCCATTTTTACAGAAAAAAATCGAAAAATATTTTGAAGATTTAGTAGTTCAGGAATCAGACTCGATCATTAAAGAAGCAGATCGTTTACTTAGTCAGATTAAAAACGTGGATGTTCGTCGATATGTGGTATATAAAGTGGCAAGTACCTATGAAAATAGCAATATCATTGGCACTGATGGTGCATTTGTATATTTAGCTGAAAAATATTACATCGGAGAGCCTGCTTTATGGGATACTTCTACTGTTAGAAGGATGAAAGAACGAATCAAAGTCATCAAACCTCTTGTCAACGGTAAACGCTTTCCAGAGATGTACTTAACTAATCCGGAGGGAAAAGAAATCACCACGCTGAATCTAACGGGTAATTATTCTGTTATTTTTATATACGATCCAGAATGCAGTCATTGCAAAGAAGAAAGTCCCAAATTAGTGGCCTTAAATGATTATTTTAAGACTAAAAACATCACTGTTTTTGCCGTATCGATGGAACGCGATAAAGTGAAATGGAAGAAATTTATTGCTGAATTTAAAATGGAGAAGTTCTTGAACGGAATTGATATTCATAAAAATCCGCAAACTCAGAAAGAGGAATATTACACAGATTTTAGAAATACTTATGATGTGTACTCAACTCCTTTGGTGTATATTCTTGATAAATCTAAAAGGATCATCGGAAAAAGAATTCCAGTAGATAAGATCAAGGAATT
This sequence comes from Spirosomataceae bacterium, assembly GCA_044372695.1. Taxonomy (GTDB): domain Bacteria; phylum Bacteroidota; class Bacteroidia; order Cytophagales; family Spirosomataceae; genus Aquirufa. The sequence goes on along the minus strand of JBILRJ010000076.1, from coordinate 10,124 downwards.
TATTGAGTTTTATGAAAACAAAATAAAGCAGCTTAACACACTTAAAAAGTAGTTTTTATATTCATTAAAAGTGAGTCCTTAATTCGAATAGGACTCACTTTTATGCCTTTTTCTCTTAATGGAATGATGATCTCGTTCTCTTTTTGTTTTTTTAGTTCTGTTAAGAAGTTTCCCCATTTTTGATGATTTGTGCGAATCGTTTGATGGGTTTCTAAATCGATTAATTCTACATGAGTACTGGATGAATTGCTCAATGGGGTTTCTGAATCATCAAATAAATGCAAGACTGAAATATCATTTTTCAATGACTTAAGTTGGCTTAATTGTTTGATAAATATTTTCCGCTCTAAGTGATTAAACAACAAATCAGTTAAAAATATTAGGCTACTTCGAGCTTTTAATTGAGGAATTAAGCTGTCAATGGTTTGAATGTATTGGGTTTCTACTAGTTGAGAAGATTGCTGGTAATAATGATTCAATTTTTGGAATACATCTTTTAATTGCCCCATAGACGATGCCATGGGCGTCTGAACCTCTATTTTTTCGCCAATGATGATGATGGAAAATTGATCTTTTTGTTTTTGAAGGATCTTACATAGGACGCCCATGAGTTCCAAGGACCTCTTTAATTTCGAATCCGTATCTAAGGGATAGAACATGGACGAAGACGCATCCAAAATAAGATATACCTTTAAAGAGGATTCATTGTAAAATTGCTTGGTGTATAATTTATCTGTTTTTCCGAAAATTTTCCAATCAATGTTTCTACTGCTTTCGCCATCTTGAAAAGATTTGAATTCTTTGAAATCGGATGAAAAACCTTTGAAGATACCTTTGTGTTTTCCTTGAAGAAGTGAATGAATTATTTGATTGGCTTTCAGCTCAAAAATATTATTTTCTTCCTTTTGTATTTTTTCGCTTAACATATTTTTGTTTTTTACTCGGTCTCTTTTTGCCTTTGACAAGGTAACTTTTGTGATGTATTCTGTTTTTTAGCCGGTATTTTTTCTTGTATTTTAATCGAGTTTTTTGGTAAAACTTCTTACTAAATTTCGGTGTAGTTTCCATTTCTAATTTTTGATATGGAATCAACATTAATTCATTTTCAAAGCCGATGATTTTTAATTTAACCCTACTTAAACCTACTTTTCTTATATTCAATTTCTTGGCACCAATCTCTGTTAAATCAATTATTCTCCCTGAAATATAGGGTCCACGATCATTGATACGTACCACAATGGATCTTTTATTGTAAATATTAGTGACTTCAACAAGCGTATTGAATGGAAGAACTCGATGAGCTGCTGTTAATTCTGTTCTTTTTAAGGCTTCTTGATTGGCTGTTTTTTTCTTATAAAATGTGTTGGAATAAAATGAAGCGATGCCGTAACTTTCATCACCTAAATCTTGCCCTGAAACAATGTAACTCAGTACAATGAGATTTAAAAGCATGAAAAAAGCGAAAGATTTCATTATTTACCAATTACAATGAGACTTCAAAGTTCAAATAATATAGTCAGATTTAAAAATTTTGCTTACATAATGCAATTTTTAATCAATAAGTTTATGCAAAAAAGTTGCTTTTTTTTTGAGTGAATGAGATTATATAGTAGCTTTACGAAATTAATAACATAAAATTTTATTAAAAGTGGAAGATAGAGAAAGAGAAGAATTGTTTTCAAAACGAATTAGAGCAGGAAAACGTACTTATTTTTTTGACGTTAAGTCAACACGCTCATTAGATTATTACATTACGATTACCGAAAGTCGTAGACATCAAAAGGAAGATGGTTTTGTTTACGAAAAACATAAGATGTTTTTATATAAAGAAGATTTTGATAAATTTTCAGAAGGTTTGAGAGAAGCCGTAGATCACGTCAAAACTGAGTTGATGCCCGATGTTGATTTTTCTCAATTCAATCGAGAAGAAGAAGATTTTGGTAGTAATACTGATTTGAAATGGGAATAAAAGCATAAATTTTTCGAAAAGCCTCTGTAAATACAGAGGCTTTTTCTTTTTATACGTACTTTTGTTTTTGTTTAATATTTTAATTTTTAATAATGGGATTAACTTGTGGAATTGTAGGTTTACCAAATGTCGGTAAATCAACTTTGTTTAGTGCTATTTCTTCCAACAAAGCGGAAGCTGCTAATTATCCTTTTTGTACGATTGAGCCTAATGTAGGAATCGTTACTGTACCTGATGAAAGATTGAATGTGTTGGCTGAATTTGTTAAACCACAGCGTATTCTACCTACTGTGATTGAATTTACTGATATTGCTGGTTTAGTAAAAGGGGCTTCGCAAGGAGCAGGTTTGGGAAATAAGTTTTTGGCTAATATTCGCGAAGTGGATGCCATTATTCACGTTGTTCGTTGTTTTGAAGACGAAAATATCATTCATGTGGAAGGTAGAGTAAATCCCATATCTGACAAAGAAATCATCGATATGGAGTTGCAATTAAAGGATCTTGAATCTGTCGATAAAAAAATATCCAAGCTTGAAAGAGCTGCTAAAGCAGGGGATGCAAAAGCTAAACAAGAATTAGCGGCACTTTTGATTTTCAAATCTACATTGGAAGCTGGTAAATCAGCTCGTACGGTCGAGATGGATGCCGAATTAAGAGAAAATGCGATTGGTGAGTTATGCCTTTTAACTGACAAACCGGTTATTTATGTAGCTAATGTAGACGAATCTTCATTAACCGCTGGAGGTAATGCCTTTGTGGATGCGTTAAAAGAAAATGTTCGCATTGAGAATGCCGAGGTTATCGTTGTTTGTGCTGCTTTGGAAGCTCAAATTGCTGAAATTGAGGATTTAGACGAGCGAAGCATGTTTTTAGAGGAATATGGATTAACTGAATCAGGCTTAAGCAAATTGATCAAAAGTTCTTATTATTTATTGAATTTGATTACCTATTTTACTGCTGGTGTACAAGAGGTTCGTGCATGGACGATTCAAAAGGGTTGGAAGGCTCCTCAAGCTGCTGGTGTGATCCACACTGATTTCGAAAGAGGGTTTATCCGCGCAGAAGTAATTAAATACAATGACTACCAAACTTATAAAAGTGAGTTAGCTTGTAAAGAGGCGGGCAAAATGAATGTGGAGGGGAAAGACTACATCGTTCATGATGGAGATATCATGCATTTTAGATTTAATGTCTAGCGGTTAGGGTAATTGATTCTTTTATAACCGATGATTGAATCAAATCGATCTCCTGGTTTTCTAAAATAAACTAGTAGGTCATATTGATTTTCGGTTTGTGAGTAATTTCCTTCAAGTGAGTGGTTTAACAAATTATTGCTTAAATATTGGTAATTATAAATGCCTTGTTTAAGCAATATTTTTTTTTGATAACTTTCGCTTTTTTCATCATAATCCATGATTGAATCCTCTACTTTTTGAAAGGAATGATTACCTATGCTTAAGTATATTTTTTCGTCTTCAAATTTTCTAGACTTAAAAATGAATTGGCAATAAACATAGTCGGCCAACAGATTATTTTCAGGGTTCTCATAATTTTCTATGACCATTCCTGCATTCATGTCCATTTTTTCTGAATACGTGTAATTCCCTTGGGCTGTTTCTGGATAGGTTGTTATTATAGAGTAATTTTCAAGTGCCTGAATATGTGCAACAAAATTGAGTTTTTGTTGAGTACTTCGCATATCAATCATTCGATATTCATTACCACCTGGAATGATATTTTCATTGTCAAAAAATACATAATTGAATTTCCTCTCAAAACCATTGATTTGGGGCTTTGGTAAACGATTTAGGTAATTTTGATCTTGGGAATTTTTATGAAGAACAATTTTTAAATGATCATCATCCGACAGCAAAAGATGATCCGGGTAGGAGAGGGATAGTTCTAAGGCTTGGTGACTTAATCGAAATTCATTGCGTCTAGCAAAATTTATCTTGGCAGAAATGGCTAATTCTGTCTGATAAACGGAGAATCGTTTCGTGATGATGCTGTCTTTTTTATTCCTATTTAAATAGACTTGTGCAATGAAATTGCCGGTAATCCGAACTTTGGGTAAAGGAATTTGGTAATGTAAATAAGGAATTTTTGTCCCCATCGAATTCTGATTATCTCTGATGGGAACATCATTGAAATCAGAAAGATATTCTATATCAGATAGTTGAGAAGGTTTCCAATCGGATTGACAATGTATGATTCGTAAGTAATAAGAAGAATATTTAAGTGACAAATCATCAAAAGATAAAAAGAATTTACCTTGATCATTGAAATCAATTAATTGATTTTCTACAATAATTTCTTTAGGTAAATTTTTTGAAACAATGGCCGTTTTAATATACTCCCTGTATACCTTATTTTGAAGCTGACCAAAGGTTTTCAGGCTTGTTATAAAGATTAAACAAAAAATAATCTTGTGACTTTTCGGCATTTTATTCAATTAATGACTCCCATTCTAGTGTTATTTTCTCCAAACTAATTTGAATGTCTTTTAATTTATTTTCTAATGCATTCATTTCCTCAAATTGATTATTTTGAGCTTTTTCTGCCATTTCGTTTTCAATTTGATCTTTTTGGCTTTCTAGATCAAAAATTTGTTGTTCAATTTTCTCAATCAATTTTTGATTATTCACTGCTTTAGGAACAGTTTTTTCCACCGTGCTTTTTACTTTTTCTGGTGCGCTTAATTTTTGACTTTCTTGCGGTTTAGTTGGCTGTTGTCCTTTTCTGCTTTCTTGCCAAACTTCATATTCATCAAAAGATCCATGGTATTCTTTAATTTCATAATCTTCGATGTACCAAATTTTATTCGCAATGTTCGATACAAAGTACCTATCATGTGATACAACTACATAAGTTCCTTCATATTGCTGCAAGGCTTGAATCAAGATATTTACCGATTGCATGTCAAGGTGATTGGTAGGCTCATCCAACAACAGGAAATTTGCTTGCGAAATCAAAACTTTGGCTAATGCAACCCTTGATTTTTCACCACCAGATAATACTTTGATTTTTTTAAATACTTCCTCACCAGAGAAAAGAAAGCAGCCGAGAATACTTCGCAATTCCATTTCAGTCTTCGCAGTTCCAGTTCCTTTCAATTCCTCCAACAAAGTATTTTCAACTTGTAAACTCTCTAATTGATGTTGGGCAAAGAAGGATTCAATCACATTGTGTCCAATTCTTCTTTCACCAACGATATTTTCAGTTCCTGAAATAATGCGCAATAGTGTGGATTTTCCTTTTCCATTGGCACCAATTAAGGCTATTTTATCACCACGATTTATGGTTGCGGAAGTATTTTTTAAAATGATTTTTTCTCCAAATGCTTTTGAGATATGTTCCAAAAACAGAATGAATCTGCCTGGTTGAGTTCCAAAATTGAATTTAAAATTCACTTTGGCCTTTTCGTCAATCACTTCGTCTACCACATCTAAACGATCCAAAGCTTTTACCCTAGATTGTACTTGTTTGGCTTTAGAAGCTTTAGCTTTAAATCGTTCTATGAAACGTTCAGTCTGACGAATTTGTGCTTGCTGATTATCATATGCCCCTTTTTGTATTTCATTACGTAACGCTTTTTCTTCTACATAAAAAGAATAATTACCAGGGTATAAGTTGATTTTTTGATTGGAAACTTCGGCAATATTATTGACTGTACGGTCTAAAAAGTACCGATCGTGAGAAACTACCACAATGGAACCTTCGTAATCATGTATGTATTTCTCTACCCATTCGATGGATGGTAAATCCAAGTGATTGGTTGGCTCATCCAATAATAATAAAGCGGGTTTTTGTAACAACAATTTTGCCAACATCACCCTCATTCTCCATCCTCCTGAAAATAATCGTAAAGGCCTAGTTAAATCTTCAGTAGTAAAGCCTAATCCTTCTAAAATTTCTTCAGTTCTTGACTGAATGGTGTATCCATCTAAACGCTCGAACTCTTCTTGGTATTTGGATAATTCATCTACGTCTTTGTCTTCATAGTTTGTTTCCATTTTATGAAGAACCACATCAATGTTTTTTTGAAGTTCCAATTGCCTTTCAAATGCCTGCATAGCTACATGCAGTATACTTTCATCGGTCTGATATGATAATAAATCCTGATTTAAAAATCCGATGGTACATTCTCCTGATTTTGATATATTGCCACCATCTGGAGAATATTCTCCCGAAATTAAACGCAGTAGCGTAGATTTACCTGTCCCATTGGCACCAACTAATCCAATTTTTGTTTTCGGCTTAATGTGTAAATTGGCATTTTCGTAAAGTGCGCGACTTCCGAAGTAAAAATTTAAATTTGATATAGAAAGCATTCGGCAAAGATAATCGATAATTCAAAAAACTCAATATTTATTCTTTATAAACGATTTCTTGCTCCCGAGCCACCTAAATTTGGACAATGAATTAAATCATTCAACTGATTAAATGGTACATTACTTTTGTGGTAGCCCAATGATTTGGCTAATGTATTTGTTCGATTATTGTCTCCCATGGATAACTCGATATCATCCATTGTTACTTGACAAGGATGCTCATAACCCATTGCATGTGTAATTTCAACTATTTCTTTAACCAATGTGTAATGATATTTATAAAACCGTTCACTCTTTAAACTAACATCAATGCCTGATTGTAGCCATTTATTTGAGGTGGCGATTCCTGTAGGGCAGTGGTTGGTATGACATTTTTGTGCTTGAATGCAACCAATGGACATCATGGCTTCTCTAGCAATGTTGATGCTATCAGCGCCCATGGCGAAGGCCATCAAAGCTTTTTCTGGAAAACCTAATTTTCCAGAAGCGATGAAAAAGATTTTATTACTCAGATCATGCCGTTGAAAAATTTGGTAAACCTTTGCAAAGGCAAAAGTAAATGGCATGGAAACATGGTCTGCAAATGCATGAGGAGCGGCTCCAGTTCCACCTTCTCCGCCATCTATGGTAATAAAATCGGGCCCTTTTCCTGTTTTCGACATATATGCAGCTAATTCTTCCCATTGATCCAGTTTTCCAATAGCTGATTTTATGCCTGTTGGTAAACCCGTGCTATTAGCTATGTCTTCAATGAAATTCACTAACTCTGGAATGTTTTTAAATTCTGAATGAAAGGCGGGAGATATGGCATCTTTACCTAAAGGAATATTTCTAATCTCAGCAATCTCTTTATTGATTTTGGAAGCTGGTAGCATTCCACCTTTACCAGGTTTTGCACCTTGAGAGAGTTTTACTTCAATCGCTCTAAGTGTTGGATTCTGTACCACTTTTTCAATCAACTTTTCCATTGAAAATCGACCTTCTAAATTTCGTACACCGAAATAACCAGTTCCTATATTTAAGACGATGTCTGCACCATTTTGATGGTAAGGCGACAAGGAGCCCTCACCGGTATTGTGAAAACATCCGGCTAAATAAGCACCTTTATTTAATGATTCTATCGCTTTTGCCGACAAAGACCCGAAACTCATTCCAGAAATATTCACAATCGAATAGGGTCTAAAAGGTCTTTTTCTTTTGTGATGCAGTCCAATTACCTTAGCAGCTGGTAATGCACCCGCATTTTTATAAAAAGGGTGATCTTTAGGTGGATTGTAACCCATCATGGCATTCTTGATAAAAATATATGCGGGTGAATTAAAATCTTGATCTGTGCCAAAGCCTTGCAAATTATTTTCACTTTTAGAAGATGCATAGATCCAAGACCTTTCTTGACGATTAAATGGTAGTTCCTCACGGTTATTGGCTACTATATATTGTCTTAACTCTGGTCCAATTTGTTCAAGCCAATACCTAAAATGCCCTACAATGGGAAAATTATGAGTAATGGTATGTTTTTTCTGTATAAAAACATCTCTTATGATGACGGCAATTAAAAATAAAATGATGTAAGGCCAAATGGAAGAAGAAAAATAACTGAATAAATGCTCCATATATATGATTGTTGTTTTTTTGTTAAAACACATAACGTAAAATTAAGTTATAAATTTTATCTAATTGGAATGATTATCTTTGCAACGTTAATTTATTTTTATGGTTAATTATTTAAAATTACAATCCTTTGTTTGTTCGGTATTTGAATCGATAGGATGTAATCGAAAAGATGCGGAATTGGCAACCGATGTGTTGATTTCAGCTGATGCAAGAGGGATTGATTCACATGGAGTTGCACGCTTATCGGGCTATGTGCGTTTGTTTGATCATGGAAGGTTAAACACTAAGCCTCAAATTAAAATTTTACACGAATCTCCCTCAACAGCTTTGATTGATGGTGATAGGGGTCTTGGTCTCGTAGTAGCTCCTTTTGCCATGAATGTTGCCAAACAAAAGGCTGAATTAGCCGGAACTGGTTGGGTTGCCGTACAAAATTCCAATCATTTTGGTATTGCTGGGTACCATGCAATGCAGGCATTGGAAAAAAATATGATTGGTTGGGCAATGACCCACGCGGCACCTTTGGTTACGCCTACTTTTTCGAAAGAAAAATTATTGGGTACTAACCCGATTGCCTTGGCTGTTCCTGCTTGGAATGAACCTGCTTTTGTAGCCGATTTTGCTTCAACTGCCGTTGCTTACGGAAAACTTGAAATTTTACAGCGGAAAAATGCTGAAGCGCCCCTCGGATGGGTACAAGATAAAAATGGGGATCCAAGTAGTGATGCCTTTGCCATAAAAAATGGTGGAGCCTTGTTACCACTTGGAGGAGATAGAGAGCACGGTTCACACAAAGGTTATGCATTGGGTGCGATGGTCGATATATTGTCTGGTGTTTTATCAGGAGCCAATTTTGGGCCATGGGTACCGCCATTTGCTACAGCAGGTTTTATGAGTGCAACTGAATCAGTAGGTAATGGTACTGGGCATTTTTTAGGAGCTATGCGCGTTGACGCATTTCGTCCTGCTGAAGATTTTCAAAAAGACATGGATAAGTGGATTCAACGCTTTAGAAATGCTGACGCAGTTGATGGACAGAAAGTTATTATTCCCGGCGATCCAGAGCGAGAATTAGAAATAGTTCGCAAAAAATCGGGTATTCCATTAATTGATCCTGTCAGGGAGGATTTATTATTATTGGCCAATCGATTCAATTTATCATTTGATTTAATTTAAATTATGATTCAGAATAAACGTTTCAAAATATTCATTTTAGTTTTCTCTTTGATTACGGCCATGTTTTCTTATTACGCTTGGCAAGTTGTCAAAACACCCAATTTCAATGTAGAAACAGGGAAAACATTCGAGCTTTTCATTCCTAAAAATGCTACTTTCCAAACTGTTTTGGACACTTTAAAAAAACATGATCTCGTTAGAGACCAATTAAGTTTTAGGTTTTTGACCAAAGTTTTGAAGTACCAAGATAAAGTGAAGCCAGGGCGTTACCTTATTTATCCAAGTTCTGGAAACTGGGAGATTGTTCGGAAATTAAGAAATGGCCGCCAAGATGCTTTGAAATTAGTGATCAACAATTGGCGCCTAAAGGAAGATATTGCGGGCAAACTGAGTAAAACTTTGCCTTTTGATTCGGTTTACATCTATTCCATGCTCGATTCCAATCAATTTGTCAAGCAATTTTCTTTTAACAAGGAAACTGTTTCCAGTATATTTTTACCTAATACATATGAAATTCTGTGGACATCCTCTTTCCAAGATTTCATGTCAAAAATGAATAAGGAATATCTTAAGTTTTGGAATAAAGAAAGAAGAAATAAAGCCGATGCGCTCAATTTAAACCCGATTGACGTTTCTATTTTGGCCTCCATCGTAGAAGGAGAAAGTAAAAAATCAGATGAGCAAGCTCGAATAGCGGGTGTATATTGGAATCGGCTACAATTAAAAATGCCTCTTCAAGCAGATCCGACAATTGTTTTTGCATGGAAAGATTTTACCATAAAAAGAGTAACTAGTAAATTTACTGTAATTGATAGCCCTTACAATACGTACCGATTGGCAGGTTTACCACCAGGACCGATTTCCATACCCTCTACAAGTGTAATTGATAAAGTTCTTAGTCTGGAAAAACACTCGTTTTTGTATTTTTGTGCCAAAGAGGATTTTTCAGGTTATCATTCATTTGCCGTATCTTATCCAGAACACTTGAAAAATGCAGCAAACTATCAGCAAGCCCTTAATAAACTAAAAATCAA
>JBILRJ010000375.1:0-2868 GCA_044372695.1 Spirosomataceae bacterium | reverse complement strand
AGTTCTTCGACTTCGCAAAAAACTCTAAGTTGTTGGTTAACACCGCAATGTCATTCTCCAAGGCTTGGATTTTTTTACGTGCATCACCACTTGGTGCTTTTCTTTCTTCCGAATGTGTTTTTTCTTCGTTCGACATCGATTTCAACTCAAATCCCCAAGCAGCCAATTGCTCCTTCGGTTGAGTTCGTGCTAAATCTATCAATGCATTCCAAGTTGTTCTGAATTTTTCCTGAATCGTTTTGACATCTTTTCTAGGTACAAATCCAACCGCATCCCATGCCGCTTTCTTTTCTCCTAAACTCGCCAACAAGGAAGGATCCTTTAACATGGCTTCCAAATCCACTAAAATGGCTTGCTTCGCCACTAAATTAGCATCAAATTCCACATCCTTAGATCCTTTGCCTTTCTCTCGCTTCATGTTAAAATAAGCATCACATGCGGCCTTGAACTTAGCATAAATCTGATCTTTTTGCTTTTCAGGTACATGACCAATGTCTTTCCAACGCTTCTGTAAGTCGAGCACCATTTGTGTGATTTCTGGTGTGTCTGTGCCTGTTTCTACTATGCCATTCACCTGATCTACCAATTGTTGCTTCGCAGCCAAATTAGCCTTGCGCTCAGCATCAATTTTGGTGAAAAACTCGCTCTTGTGTTTAAAAAATAATTTTAAATCAGACCAAAATGAATTACTCACTTCTTTACCGCCTTCTCTTGGTAAACCACCTTTTAATTTCCCCCACTGCTCTTGCAAAGCCAAAACCGACTTAGATACTTGGTTCCATTCTGCAATACTTCCCGATTGAAATGCTGCGTGGTGCTTCATTAAATCTGCTAATTCTTTTTTGATTTTCAAGTTTTCCTCGAAAACCGATTTTTGTGCTTCGTTGATTTGACGTTTTTGCTCAAATAAAACATCCAAAGATTTTTTCACCCTTTGCCACAAGGCTTCGTTGTCATCCCTGCTAGCAGGACCAATGTGTTTGTAATCTTCAAACAGTTCTTCGGCCTCTTTCAATAATTTCTGAAGGACTCCACCATTGCCTAAATCCGCCGCCAAGGCTTCTAATTTTTTAGCAATGACCTCTTTGGCTTGGAAATTCTTTTTTCGGTCTAATTCCAATAATTCAAAAAAGATGCTTCGGTTGCTGTAAAAACGATCTACCAAAGCATGGTAACTTTGCCACAAGGTCTGATTCTGCGGACCCGCTGCGTTTCCTAAGCTTTTCCATTCTTCCTGAATCTTTTTGAATGTCTTGAAACTCGCATTGACATGCGCCGGATCCGACTGTTCATCTGAATCAACCAAGTTTCTCAACTCGATGATCAAACGGTTTTTTCCTTCTAATGCTTTTTCCTTTTGTTTTTCCAATTGCTGGAAAAAGGTTTGTTTGCTCGCTCGCAAATTTCCAAGGATATTTTCTATTTGTTGACCGATCTCATCAGACTTGAAACTGAATCCTTCTTCTGAATCCTCATTGCTAGCCTTAAATGCTTCCAAGGCGGCAGCTCGCTCGGCATTCTTGTGTGCATCATAGCTGATCTTGCCCTCTCGAATGATTTCATCCACTTTTTTGAAAAATCCAGCTTGCTGGTTCTCTTCAGAGAGTAGTTTGATTTTTTCGAAGAAACTTAAAATGGCCTCTTTGCTTGCATTCGCATAGTCTAGAGTAGGCAAGTCAATGCTTTTTTCTTCTGTTGGAAAGATTTTTTCGGCAACTGCTGCGATGGAATCGACGATCGGTGTTTCCACAGTTTGTTCTTCTGTGTTTTCCACGGGATTCGTCATTTCTTGGCTAGTTTCTTCGGTCATCATACTCTTCGTTGTTTGCGTTTTTAATTAAATGAGTTTTTCAAAAATACGCTCCATCGATACAGCAAAACCTATTTTTTCTTTTAGATCTGCTATAGAAATGCGCTCTTGTTCCATGGTGTTTCGATGACGAATCGTTACGGTATCGTCCTCCATGGTTTGGTAATCCACCACTACACAGAAGGGGGTACCGATTAAATCATGACGTGTATATCTTTTTCCAATTGCACCACTCTCGTCATACGTGGTGTTAAAGGCAAATTTTAATTTATGGGTTAATTCTTGGGCTTTTTCAGCTAAACCATCTTTTTTCACCAAAGGCAATACCGCCACTTTGATGGGGGCAATGGCCGGATGGAAATTCAAATAAGTTCTTTGTTTTTCTTGATCTCCTTCACCAACCGTTTCTTCTGTATAAGCATTGCAAAGAATCGCTAAAAATAGTCGATCTGCACCCACAGAAGTTTCTACCACATAGGGGATATAACTTTCATTGATTTCTGGATCAAAATATTGTTGTTTCTTTTTAGAAAGTTCTTGATGTGCTTTTAGATCAAAATCCGTTCTACTGTGAATACCTTCCATTTCTTTGAATCCAAAGGGGAACTGATATTCGATATCGACCGCAGCGTTAGCATAATGTGCTAGCTTCTCATGATCATGGAATTTTAATTTGTCCGCAGGTAAACCAATGGCTTGGTGAAACTTCATGCGGGTTTCTTTCCAATGTGCATACCACTCCATCTCGGTACCAGGGCGCACAAAATATTGCATTTCCATTTGTTCAAATTCTCTCATACGGAAAATGAAATTTCGGGCAACAATTTCGTTTCTAAATGCTTTTCCAATTTGTGCAATACCAAAAGGAACTTTCATCCTGCCTGTTTTTTGCACATTTAAGAAATTAACGAAAATACCTTGAGCTGTTTCTGGACGTAAATAAATTAAACTGGCATCTTCTGATACAGCACCCACTTGTGTAGAGAACATGAGGTTAAACTGACGAACCTCCGTCCAATTAGCTGTGTTGGATACAGGACATTGGATGTTTTCATCAA
>JBILRJ010000001.1:0-37784 GCA_044372695.1 Spirosomataceae bacterium | reverse complement strand
ATTCCGGGTATTGCAGTGCAACCCAATATAGTAGCGGCTTCCATCATTAAAAACAAACAATCTTTTGAAGTATATCCGAACCTGATTTGGAAAATTATTGCACTGGTGGTGAAATATGCACCGGAGTTTGTGGTGAAGAAACTTTAGTAATTGATAATTGATAATTGATAATTGATAATGGAGAATGGATAATTGACAATTGATAATTGGGGGGGGTATTAGAAGTGGGTATTTCGTTCGATTACCTGTAAAGGATTAATGGTGGTTTCTGATGAAATGGTGGAGTTGCTTCCGATAAAAGCTAAAGGACGTATGTGCACAAAATTGCCCAGCACCACATCGTGGTCAATAACTGCTGATACATTTATTAAACCATGTGCTCCTATTACCGCATTGGCCTGTATAACTGCATTGGACAATATTACCGTTCCCTCCTGAATGCTTGCCGTGGGCGATACTACCGCCGATGGGTGAATCAATGTAGCAAATTTATGTTTGATTTTATTTGCCAAATTTTTACGAACGATGTTGTTGCCAATAGCAATTATTATTGGCGCTTGGGGAGCTATTTCCGCATTATAAACCCCTAAAAATTGAACGCCTTCTATTTGGATGGAGGAATGATCGTTGTCATCAAAAACACCAATGTTGTGTAAGCCCAGAAGTTGCGCTAATTCAATCATCACTTTACCGTGACCACCCAAACCGTATAATAATAAGTCGAAAGTCAATATTAGTAGTTAAAAGATTAATAGGTAACTATGGCAAAAATAATGAATATATGTATATTTTGATTGTGTAGGGTCTTATAAAATATAGGCATTTTATGTATACTGGACTAAACAAAAAATCCAGGACTTAAAGGTTCTGGATTTACATATTTTACCTTTTTAACAAATATTGCTGTGGATTGGTTAATAAATGTGTGGACCATACTAATTATAGGGTATTTTACTATTGATTATCAGTTAGTTAGGTATCAACTGAGCACCAAATTGCGCACCATGTAAGTTGTTGATAATCAGCGTAAACCTATTTACCAACTTTTAGATTTTCTACGAGCATATTGAAATAGTCTTTAGACCAAATATCTAATTCATTTGGATTTTGGACAAACCTAATTACATCTTCTTTCGCATTTTCAATCTTAGTAGAATTGATTTTGGCGTGCAGCAATTCCAATAATTGTTTTTTGGTGATTGATGTTTCTGACCAATCTCCACTCTCTGTTGCTCTCTGCAAAAAGTGCTCTAAATTTAGCGCTACACCATTTCTGATATACCATTCCATATCATACCAATCTCTTCCCTTCACTCTATTTTGCCATTTTCGAAAAAGTAGCGCGTGTATTTTACCGGCAAATAAATTAGGCAACGTAAAGCAATTGACATAAAATGAAAAGGGCTTCATCAAAAGTCTATTTTCTGTTTGGAAGAGTAATGGAGGTTGAGTATCTACCTCTAGCTTGATTTTAATGCTGGGTTTTTGGGAAATCGAAAGTTGAGATAGGTTTGTTTCAACTACAAGCTCTCCCCAAAGGGTTTCAGATTTCAAAAAAGCGGAATCGATTGCAGAAGCCTTGGACTTAGTTTTCTGATTAAATGTCACCTGCATTCCCATGGAAGCAAATTCCGTTTTGACACCTTCCAAAAATGGAGCTAACTTAAATTCTTGATTTTTTTCTAATAGAGAAAAATCCAAATCTTCAGAAAACCGATTCAAGCCGTGAAAAATTCTAAGTGCAGTGCCTCCATAGAATGCAGCATACTTAAAAAAATTTGCTCTGTATAACCCCGCAAGCGTGATTTCCTGCATTATTTCTCTCAAAGCTTGTTCTGTCTCCTGAATATTCTTTGGCCCGTAAGAGTCAATCCATTGCTTTATCATAGTGCTGATAGTGTTTCAATTAATAGTTGAATACTCTTCCTCTTTGGACATACTGGCAACCAACTTGTCATTTCTGTTGTGTTCAACTCACGAAGTTGATCTTTATCTATGCGCAAGTCTTCGACCAAAAAAGCCATCGCTTGTTGCTTACTTCGAAGATTGATGCCTGCCGTTGTAATCACCTTGTCGCAGAGCGCTTTTTCGGGACTAGCAATTAAAACCGTCTGTGTTTTAGTCAAGGATATTGATTGAATACCCACTGGATAATAGGCTATTGGTAAATGCGTATAGCTATAGACTGCATTTTGAACCATGAATTTTTTTGATATTTTCGGAGTCACGCAAGAAATCTCAAAAACTCGCTCAGGAATCAATCCCCAATGAAACAAGGCTGAATCTAATGAAATGTAACTGGGTCCGTAAAGATGATTTGCGATTAAAAATGGCTCAGGTGTTATTTTACTTACCAAAGGAGATGTCATATATAGTCCCCTTCTCAGTTGAACGAGAATTCCTTGATTGACCATTTCCATGATTTTGTCATACGGTCGACTATACCCCCTTAGCAATCCAAGAAGTACTTGGGTGCTAATAGGCTGATCGCTATACTGTGACAAATCCATTCTGTAATCCATTTGTCAAATATAGTGAAACTATTCGGAATTTATCCGAATTGATAAGCTATTTTTCACATATAATATAAATTTTAATGCACCTATTCGGAAAAACAGTCATTTCGTGAGATAGCCAACCACCGTTAATTGTGCACATTATAGGATTTTTGTTGTGCACTTTTTAGACTAATCAAGAGCTCTCTACCAAATTTTGCGTTAGCACTTTGAAGTCAAGTTTAATAAAAAAGATAGTTATATGTCCTGTTTTTTACAAAATAAACTGGACATTGGTTTGAATTTGGATGATCAGTTCATGATTTCTCACTCCAAATCACGAAATGCACGCTTCGTCTGTTCAATTTCACCACTGCTTATACCCAAATTTTTAGCAACAGTGCGCCATTTTGCAATTTCAAGCTGCATATCGTTCAGAATTTTTAATGCTTCATCTTTTTTTAATTTATAATGCTTTGCAGTTTCTAACGCTAAAGAAATATCCTGCTCATTGCTATTCTCCGATATATTTAAAGTTAAGCCACTTCCCATTTCATTGGGATTCATATCATATGCTGGGGATAACTGCCAACCATTATTGGTAAGTATGAATCCGTGATTTCGCAAATGGTCATCTGTGTTTGAAACCAAAATATTGAAAACTACTCTTCTCCAAAGCTGTTCTAAATCCGCTTTCACCAACGCTCCTTGCTGAATTATAAAAGCAACGATATCCAAATAACTTAATCCGTCATGAAAATCCGCTCCATCTTGATAACCCAATAATGTCATGGCCGATGCAAAGTGTATGCGCTTATCTTGTATTCTGTCAAATCGTTTAGACAAGAAGGTATGGTGCTTTCCGGAAAATTGAAGTAGCCTTGCATCTGGTACATGAATACCACAAACTTTAGCTAATTCATGCAATACCATTTCCCAAGCACCCATATTTTTGTCATCTTTTGAACTTGGGAATTTAGCAATCCAAAGATTCCCCTGTTCATCCAGTACACTAGCTTTAGGTCTCGCTCCTCCCAATGAAGAACCTGGGTCAATTAGCATACCTAACCATTTGGTATATTCTGGATCCTTGATGGCATCCTCTTTTTCTAATTGCAAACTGGCATATTCCAATTCACGAAGCGATGTCCAAGGAGGGGTTGCCATTTTCTTTTGGTTGTTCAAGAAATCACCATCTTGTTCCAACTTAAATCGCATACCTCCCATACGATGACCATCAAAAACACCCAATAAATAATCACTCTCAAAAAGTGCTCTTTCCTCACGACCTTCCAACTTAGCTTGCCATGCTTCTCTTCTTCGCATTAATAATCTACCCCAACGGTCAGGAGCTGAATCTAGAAATACTCCGAAATTATTTCTTCCGTCAGGCAAATATTGTTTCCCTTTGTAAAGCCCCAAATTAGGATCCAAGTAAAGTTTAGCTTGACTTGCAGTTAGCCACGTTTCGTTGTATTCAAATGAAAAAATTTCCTTTCCTCTAACCAGTTGAGAGAAAAGCTTTCCAATTAAATATGGCACCTCCATTGGTTTCCAATCAGCGTAAACCCAAATTATAGTTTCGTTCTTCTTCATGGATTATTCGACTTTTTAGGGGCGCGTTTTGCTACGGTAATTCCAGCATCTTGCAATTTTCTACCTAAAGAGTCAGATGCTGCTACCATGGAAAGATCTTGCTCTAAACCGAGCACAAATAGCACTTGCAAGTAGCTACCAATGGCAACGGTAGGAATCCCTTGTTCGATATTGTATACTGTTTTTCTACTTATACCAGCGCGCTCTGCAACTTGCTCTGCACTGAACTTTCTACGCAGACGAGCAAGCTGAATATGCTCCCCGAGAACTATTAGTACCTTGAGGTTTTTGGGCAAGATAGCTGGTGATGTTTTCATGTAATGCGTCTTATAATGCACAAATATACTATTTTTAGTCCTTTTTATGACACATTATAAAATATTTGCCGAAAAATTTAAAACTGCCTGTTAATTAGAGATACATACATCTCTGTTTAGGCACCATGACGCAAATTTCATTTTTCGGTTTATTTTTAATCCTATTCTTATACTCTGAGTATACAATTAGGATTATTTTTAAACCCCAAAAATCAATATAATAAACCAAAATGCCATAAAGGAATTGTGTTAAGAAAACCAGTTTCAATATCATCTTTCACAACAAAACCCTTAGCTAATGTTTTGATCTGCTTGTTACTTTTGTTTTTACCTCCTATTTCAAAATCGAACCCATCTATGGTGAAATCAGCAATCACAGAAGACACAATGGGATAAGCAACGCGTAGTTGATTCATAAAAAATGTTTCTCTGATATTTCCCTTATTCGGATTTTCATGTGCCAAGCCATACACCAAATTTGTATTATCGAGATATACTTTATCGACCTTACCTAAACCTCTAATTCCGTTTGTTTCTGATCTTAACTGCGACACCATGCCCGCTTCTTCCATATACAAAAGATAATCTGCAATATTATTTCTACTAATCGACAGCATCTCTGATATTTTACTCATATTGGGTTTAAACGGAACACTGTCTGCCACAATTGCCATTAATTGCTTCAACTTTCTTCCAGTGGAAACATTCATTGAGGCATACACTGGAATGTCGTTTTCTAATGTTTGATTGATGACTTGCATTAATTTTAGATTAAAATCTTGCTCTAATGCAAAAGGGTAATAACCTCTTTTGAGATAGTCTGAAAATAAAGGCAAAGGATGTAATAACTGTGAATTAGCTACCTTATGGCTAAGAATTTCATCCAAGGTAAAATTGGGTAAGGTTATTTGATGAAACAATTGTAAATATTCCCGAAATGACAAGCCTTGCATCGCATAAAGTACTGCTCTTCGACTCAAATCAGCACTTCCGTTTTTAATATCTAATAGGGATGATCCTGTAAATACAACTTGTAAATCTTGATGATAATCGTAGATAAGTTTCAGCTCGGTAGACCAATCCGGATATTTGTGAATCTCGTCAATAATTAAATGGGTTCCTCCTAATTTAACAAAGTCAGATGCCGCATCTAAAAGACGGTTTTTTGCAAAATAAAAATCTTCCGCTGTAACGTATAAGGTATGCTTAGCCTCTAAATTATTTTTGATGTGCTGCAAAACCAAAGTGGTTTTACCTACACCTCGTGGTCCGACCAAGCCAATAAGTCTGCTACCCCAATTGATTTGATCATACATATAACGTGTAAATCTAATATCTACATTGGCTATTAGTCGATTTGAATATTCAAATAATGCATCCATTTTTTAATTTCTTTGAACAAAAATAGTAAATTTTGCACTATGACAAGTCAATATAAAGATAAATTTGCACTTATATAGTGCGTTTTTTGGCAATATTGTCGGTGCGGCTTTCATATAAAATGTCTTATAATGCACATGAACACCTCATTATATCCTTTTTATCACACATTACACTATTTTAAATACGCTATTACCGTATTCATAATCCGAGCGTATTGATATTTGATACGGCATACAAAGGAAGCACCTTAACCTTGTCATATTCAGTAAAATTCTCTAAAGATAGCCTCACTCCATATCTCGATTTCTTTTCATCCATAAACAAGTACATACTCTGCATCGCTCCTTTTGTACCCGCTTTCACTTCTACAGGAACTATAAAATCTTGAATTTGAATTACGTAGTCCACTTCAGCTTTGCTATTCTTGGCTTCCCGATGCCAGTAATACAATGCTGTTTTTTTGTAAGCGTCATTGGATTTAAGTAGTTCTAATCCAACAAACAACTCCGCGATATTCCCCTTATTAATGACTTCAATATCATCTTTTAATAAAAGTGAAGCGACATCAAGCCCTAATATCCTTTGGTAAATTCCAGTGTCAAAAATCAGTAACTTGGTTTTCTTCGGATTAGTCTCTGCCCCAATTGGAATCCCGTTACTCGATGAATGGGTGACCCGATAAACCAAACCTGCCATTTCCAAGAGATCCACCACTTGCTTGATCACAGGACTGGTCAAAGAAATTAAATCGTTGGAGTACTTGAACTTGGTCCCCACTTGCATTACAACACTTTCAAAAACAGATTTGATGTTTGTTGGAGGTATTTGCTTTTTGTATTTCACAAAATCTGCTTGTATGGCGATGATTAAATCATCCAAAATTCGTTGAACCTCCAATAAATCGCCCTTGGCAACATAAGTTTGAACGGCCTGAGGCATTCCCCCTATGATCAAAAATTTCTTAAAATAAATTTTTAGTTTATCGTGAAATATAGGATTTAAGGGTTTCGCGGAATTTGATTGCTGTATCACACTAGCCAACGGCTTTTCATTTAAAGCACCCAAAAATTCAATAAAAGATAAGGGATACATAAACAAAGACCGAACCCTTCCTACTCCAAAGGAAGGTAGTTCCGATAATGCAAATTCTAATAACGAACCTGCAGCAATGACATGCAGATTTGGTTTTTTTTCATAAAAATAACGCAACTTAGAGATTGCAGGTAAACTTGCTTGTATTTCGTCTAGAAAAATCAACGTCCGTCCTTCGATTATCTCAGTTTGCGTGATGATCGCTAACTGCTCGATTAAATCATTAATATCTGAGGTTTTGGCAAACAAATTTTGGTACTCCGATTGCTCATCAAAATTGATTTCAATGAAATAGTCAAACTGCATAGACAAGTTCCTCACTGCTGTTGATTTCCCAACTTGCCGGGCTCCTCTGATAAGCAAAGGCTTTCTTGACGACGACTTTTGCCAGGCAAGCAATTCAACATCTATTTTTCTTTGTATATACATTTTTAATTAGTCAATTTAGATCAATAACATGACAAAAATACAAAATACAAACCAATAAGCCGCCATAATTTACAAAAAACCAAACCAATAAAGATCTGAAATTCACAAAAAACAAAACCAATAAACCGCCATAATTTACAAAAAACAAGACCGAAGAACCAGCATGCCATCGGATTTTTGCAGCAACGAAACACATTTCTATGTGCTTTTACATATAATTTAGCCCAATAACTTATTTTATATGCAATCGCATATATTTTTGTTTCACTCCCCCAACTTTTTAAGCTTCAACTGATACGTTTGCAGGTAGCTCCGCTTAGTCCTGTCATTGAGAAAAGATGCATCAATCAGTTTCTTTACTTGATCAGATTTAGACACCATCAAAGACAAGATTGCATTTGTTTGCTTTTCCGGAATTCCTGCATGCTCTGCCAACAGTTGAAATTGTTTTAGAATATTGCCTTTTCCCATTCTTGCTGGGATTAAACCTTCTTCTAAAGCAAAATCTTTGTCCTCAATATGGATGCGACTGTTTAATAGATCATAAGCTGGACTCAATTTGAAATCACCCAGTGGCGTTTCAATAATGGAAAAATTCTTCCAATGAGCATCGCCATTTGAAAAGAGGTAGTTGAATACCAACAATTTAAATAGTTTGGTGGATTCAACCTTATAGCTTGGTATGTATTCCCGCATGAGTTCAAATAAATCCCAATAACTACCTAAGTATTTATAATCTGTACCATGGGTTTGTGGACTCATTCCGGCAAGAGAGGCAAAGTCCTCTTGGGCCAATTTGAGACCGCCTGCTACCACGTCAAAACGCTTAGTGATGTAGGAAGGGTCGTCATTTCCAAAAAAGATCAACGCATTCTCTGCTGTTTCAATGTCAAATACTTGCTGAGCAATTTGCATAGTCAAGTGCTCATTCGCTGGCATTTGATCTGCGTTTTTTGAACCACTTGGAATAGGTTTTAATATATGTGTACCTTGCTCTCCTTCCTTAGTCAAACGGATCTTATTTTTCGTTTGAATAATAGAAAATTTTTCCTGCACACCTGAAATAGACATACGCGCTGCATTCTCTTCAAAAGAATCATCACTGTTGTGATTGGACTGCAAAGACACATACGGAAGAATATGATTTACCTTACTCCCATTAAATACTCGCTTAACACAAGTTCTACTATATGTAGTATATCCAGCAGCTAAAGTTCCTGGACATCTATTTATTTCCATGTTGATCATTACGTTTTAATAACTTGAACGGCTCCAATAGTATCTCCAGCTGCTACTTCAAGTAAAATGCCGAAATAATCATTAAAATCTATTCGTTTTTTACTACAAATTAAACGCTTGTTCACCCCCTCGGGAATAAAATTGAAAAAAAATGGAAAAAGTGTTGGCGATTGAAATTCCATTTTGTTTTTCGGAAAGGTCAAACTTATGGATGGCTTGCTGCTGTCATTAAACCACTGTTCATCATATTGAAAAACAAAACTTCCGTTATCCAGTTGACTCAGAATACCTGCTAATTGGTTTTTATAAAACACTTGCCCTGTTCTCATACTTTATTTAGTCTTTTAACTTGTAAAACCAGTTCCAATCCAAGTACATCCGCAATTTCTTGTAGGGTGTTAAAGGTGGGATTAGCTTTACCTCCCTCCAACTGTTTTATTGTCCGAAGTCCGACTCCTGATAAATCTGCTAAATTTTCTTGCGTAATCTTTAGCATTTCTCGTCGTTCTTTTATTTGTTTAACCACTATAAAAAGGTGCATCATATTGCTCTATTTTATGCAATACTACAAAAAATATTCAAAAAAACATTAATTTGTGCCATATAATACACTTTTGTTTGATTTTTAATTTACTCATCCATTTTTAAAATGCCTCGAAATTCTTCATTACGTTTTATTTACCACAAAGGACACAAAGATTCTTTTCCCTATTACCTATTAATGCGAATTAAGGGTTAAAAAACATTGGGTCATTCGTTATAAATATTTCATTTATGGCCAACGCTTAATCCTAACGAAAGATTTGAACGCAGCCTGAATAATTATGAAGTATGAATTATGGATTATGAGGTATGAATTATAGATTATGAGTTATGAATATTTTTTGAAATGTGTAAGCCTTTGTCTTAATTTCTTAAATCATAATTCATAACTCATAATTCATTTAAGTTTTTTGTTTCTTTTTTTTCAAAAAAAGAAATACCATAGAAAAAGAATTAGCCCGTAAATTGCATTTTTGTAAAAGAAACAGGGAAATAGTAAATGTAAATTCGCTTTTAAACATACGTTAAAAACTGACCATAATGATAATTTCAACTCTTAATTCGCATGATTACCTTTTACCTAAGTCGGCCGCAAGGGTCGACTCTACTAAGACCTATTTTGTTTAAGGTAATATTTGATCAAAAGAATCCCGTAAAGAAGAGAGGCGAGTACCAGTAGATCGATGATCAGAAATCGTGTTTGGAGGATACTAATGGAAAACAGGTCCGTGATGTACAAAATGAATAGAATGTTTCCAGTAAAAATGACGACAATGGTTTTTAATATTTCCTTGAGGCTTAATCGATTTTTAAAATTGGGCGGAAAACTCATGGTAAAGAGTAGGTCTATTTCTAATTCAAAATTATCAATTATAGATCTTTGTATAAACTATTTGACCATATTCTTATCCAACGGTAGTAGGGATTAGTTTTTAGTTATTAGGTATTAGTAGAGTCGACCCTTGCGGTCGACTTTTTATTAATGCGAATTAAGGGTTGAAATAATAAAATATAAGGTTATACTTTGTTAGAGAAAATAAGAAAATGAGGTAGGAAAATAGTGTTAAATTTAGGGTAAGTGTCTGATAATCATCGCTTTTTAGCATTAAAACACACGAATTAGTACTTAAGATTAAGTGGATCAGGTTCAAAATTTTTGAGGCTAGGAAATAATCTAGACTTTTGTCTTATTATTTTAATCATCTTTCTTTCTCTCCACGGATTGTATCCGAGGTTATGCACATTTTAGCCTTTCAGGCTAAATATACTTAGGATGTAGCATTTACAACAACCCCGCAGGGGTTGATTATGCATAACCGCGGATGCAATCCGTGGAATTGAAAAGTGAACACGACCAAGCTAGTCAAGGTCCTGATTTGTAAAAGCAATTGTTAATCGACACTTCGTAATTTATCAGTTTTCACTTAAATCTTTCGTCGGGAATAACAGGTAGTTGTAAAAAGCTCATTTTGAAAAGCTCAAATTAACATTTTCTAAATTTATAAGATATTTCAACTCTTAATTCGCATTAATACCTATTTTACATAAAAATAGATTTAAACTCTGCTTCAATAACCTCAATTTCTTGCGGCTCTAACATGCTAAATTCATTTTCTCTAGCTCTTTTTGAAATTAGGCCATTATTTTGTTCTAAAAATCGAACTAGTAATGCTATTAGTTTATCTGGCATTTCAAATTCTTCCTCCAAATATCTCTTGAGAGCATCATAATTTGAAAGATACTTTATCTCTTTAGGTATTATATTTTCAACGGTATCTTCTACACAATCAAACAGAAATTCAGCTTGTTTAGTTGCGTCAAAAAATCGGTAAAAATCTTTCGTATTATTGACTACCATTATATTATGTTTAGAAGTTTCTTTCCATTCAATAAATTCCAATAAAGGCCTAGAATATGATTCTAATACAAACCGATAATCAGATATATGATCTAGAATTGAAGCTGAAATAGGAAATATTATTCCTTGGTCCACAAACTTCTTTTTTGCTAATAAGTGATGTATTAGATATCGATGAATTCTTCCGTTTCCGTCTTCAAATGGGTGTATAAAAACAAACCCAAAGGCAATTATTGTGGCTGCCAAAACAGCATCAAAATCATTGTTTATAAGTATTCTATTTACTTCAATCAATCCATCAATCAATTCATCAAGATCTTCATATTTAGCAGAAATATGGTCGGGAATAGGTTCGCCTGTGATCCTATCATGCTCTCCGACAAATCCGCCTTGAACTCTCAATCCCATTTGAATAAATCTACCATTCTCGATTACTAAATCCTGTAGTCTAACTATTTCATCTTTTGTAAGTTCATTAAGGCCAGCTTGCCCTATCGCACTTCCCCATCTAGTGGCTCTTTTACTTTTTGGACTTTCTCCCTCGATTGTAAAAGAAGCCTTTGAGTCTTTTAATAATAAAAATTTAGATGCTCTTTGTAAAATATCTTTGCCTACTAAAGAAAGTTTGTTTTTGTTAATATTTTGATAGTTCTTTTTTATATGTCTCTCTAATTTTTCAGACTTAAATATTAATGGACAAAATTTGTTACTACCCGGTAAATTATTTAATACTAAATGACGTGGAGATTTAATTCCAGATACCGTATATTGTAATGTTGAATCAACAACTGGGACATAGCTTTTCTTCTTTAAATCATCTTTCCCTTTGATTGGTTTGCCTGCAATCCATTCCATTAAAAACCAAATTCGTCTTGAATATTGACCTGTTGGTTCAATACTTACCAACTCCAGCACTTCCTCCTCTGTCAATATTTGAACAAGTTTTGAAAACACTAATAGATTTACTCCTTCATATTTTAAGGCAAACACTAAATGATTGTAGAGTGCCTTGATTACCGTTATTTCATTATTATCCTCTGGCAAATAGCTTATGGGAAAAACTCTCCATACCTCATTTTCAAGACTTTGGTTTTTTTCTGCAACCATGGTCAAAATAAGAGGATAAGGTATTTCTAGACGAAATTTTTGAATAATAGCTACATAACCAACAGTGTAGCCTGGGACAGGCTTTTGAATCCCATTAATTATGGGCGCAATAGTTGAAATATGAGCGCTATAAATCATTTTATAAAAATTATAGGCGCAATATAGTAAAATTTACTGAATTGATAAAAACAAGCGCAAAAGATGAATACCAGGCGCAAATAACATTAAATTAATATTAATAGGCGCCAAACGACTATTTTCAAATAAGGAAGTATGCAGTACCCAATGGGGAGAGGAGGACAAAGATTCTATTACCTCTTACCTATTTCGTACTCCGCCTTCGACTCCCAGGCATTGAAAGAAGGCGGCTTCGAGAGCCTCAGCCACCGGCTCCTCGGTTTTATTTTTTTGCTCTTTCCATTTTCTATTACCTTTTACCTATTATACCTTATTTTTCATGATTTTCTTAGGTTTAAAAAACGGGGAAACATATTCATTATTTAGTTATGGAAGAAAAAAAGAACTAAATACTCCTTGATATAGGCGAAAAAAGACCATTAAATAAAAAAAAGCGTACCATTAAATCAATAATTAATTAACTTGCAAGCTTTATTACGTTTAATTAGTTAATTATCACATGGAAAAAGATCTAAAAAGCATTTTAGACAGCAATACGTCCATTGAAGGACGAAGTGGTTCATTCATTGAGTTCATCGGCTCCTTTCTTGTATTAATCATTTTAACATATATTGTTCAAAAATTATATGAGCAAAAAGGGCAAACATTGGGCGATAAAAAATATTTCGCTTCCTTTTTTATCATTTGGTCTGTTTCCATTTTCCTTATTATATCTGTCATTAAATCTTCCGTGGTTTTATCACTGGGCATGGTGGGTGCATTATCCATTGTTCGTTTCAGAAATGCAATCAAAGACACCGAACAAATCATGTATCTTTTGATGCTTATCGCCCTTTCCATTTCCTTAGCATCTAATCAATATTTATATACTTTGGTTGTATTTGGATTTATCTTGCTTTTCATTTATTTCCGAAATTTCAAAAATCAACAAAGACTACACTCCCAATTCATATATGTCACTTTTGATGGGGGAAATTCCTTAGAAACAATTATTCAACAACTTACTAAAAACAACAATCAAATTGTTTCCATTGAAAAGACGGGAGAAAAGTTTGAATTGACCGCTACCTTTAATAATTATTTGGAAACAGAGGTACATGAAACTTGCCAATGGTTAAGTAAAGAAAATTTTTCATTTAGAATCAACCAAAATTTTTACTTGTAAAGTTGACATGCGCTTTTCAAAAAATAACCTCTTACTGCTTTTTTTACTCATCCTTTTTTTGTGCCTTGTTTCCTTTTTGGCCGGTATTGCTACCTTGCGAAATGGCACACTTAGAAAAGTATATGATGTATTTTTTGCCGTCCAAAATTTTCAAGAAAATAGTATTCAATTTGATGCCAAAACCATAGGCAAAATTGATACAATGGTATTTCAATTAAGCAAAAAAAAACAGAATGCACTGATTAAAATCCGCTCCAATAAAATCAACACCTTAGAAAATATCTCCACTTATGGTCAACAGTGGATTGGAGAAAGACCTTGGATCAAAGCATCATTTGCACTCAATGCAAACAATCAAACACTGAAAGGAAAATTCAAAATGGTTGGCATGAATGCAGATCATTTTAGAGAAGCCAATAATTGGTCTGTCAGAGTGAAACTGAGTGGGGAACAATATTTACACAAATACCAAAAATTCAATTTACTAATCCCCTATTCCAGGGGATTTTTTATAGATGCTTTTTACAATGAAGTGTACAAAGCGCAAGGGGGCATGGATATTGATTCTAAACCGATCCTGACGCGTCTTCTTGATACCTATCAATTACAGATTTTTGAGCCTTTTTTTTCCAAAGAAGTGATTGAAAATCAGGCCTATCGAGATTATATGATTATCAGTGAAGATTCTACCGATGTAAATGGCAAAGCCCACCTAAAAGTTGTACATCCGAATGGCTACAATGATTTAAGTGATAGACAAAAAAAAAGCTACCAATTTTATGAAAATGCTTTCCAAGACAAAAAATTGGTCAATTTCATTAACACAAAAGATTACGCTTTTTTAGCAGCAGTGGGCATTAATACAGGAGGGACTACTCACCATTTTGGAGGCTTCAATCTTAACTTCTATGTCAATCCTATTTCAGGAGAATTGAAACCATTCTTAAGAGAGGTTGAATTTATTGCTTCTACCATCCCGAGCACGAATGACTATCAAGTTTTAAAAAAGATTTTTTTAAAAAAAACAGATTTAAATAGCAAAAGCTATTCAAATTTTAATTCATTCAATTTTTGGTTGGATTATTATTCTCAACAAATTCAACAGATTGATATTGACAAGTACATTAAAAGTAACGATGATCTCAAAAATCTCTATTACTATTCCCAAAAATATTATCCATGGTCTTTTGCCTTTAAAAAAAGGATGCGGGTTCCTATCCATTTTTCCACACCTCTTGTAAAAAAACCTATTGAAAACAGACAGGTTTTGCAAACACCCAAGCTTTGGATATTAAAAGATGGTATCTATGATTTTTCAACATTTAAAGAAATACGATTCAGTGATCAATCCAAGATCATTGCCAAAAATGCGACAATCATCTTTTCAGGTAACATTACTCGCCTAGGCAATCAAAACATAGAATTCTCGGGTGACTCCAGCTCAACGATTATATTTGAAAATGCAAAAATCAACTTGCACCATATTCATTTCAAAGGATTTGGCAACCAAATAAAAAATCCCAACAGGGAAGTTACTTCTGCCATTACTTTTTATCAATCAAATGTCAAATTGGATCAGGTTTCATTTTCTGGCAATCATTCCGGTGATGATTTGGTGAATTTGTTTCGCTCGAATTTTCATTTCAATCAAGTACAAGTTACAAATGCCAAATACGATGGAATTGATGTGGATTTTTCAAAGGGGATCATCCAAAATTCTGTGATTAAGGATTGTGGAAATGATGGCGTTGATTTTGGGGGAAGTATGGGTAGTATTGTTAATACGAAAATCTTACATTGTGGAGACAAGGGAATTTCTGTTGGGGAAAAATCTCAATTAGGCATTCTACAAGTCGTCATTCAAGATTCAGAAATTGCTATGGGATTGAAAGATGAAAGTCTTTTGAAAATTAATGAGATTGAAGTGAAAAACAATCATTTGGATTTAGCGGCTTATGGAAAAAAAGGCATGTTTGAGGCTCCTCAATTAACTGTCACTTCTGATGAATTAAGCAAACTAAGCTATCTCATTGAACCAAGTGTGGTACTTACCAATAAAAATAGCATCCGCACAACGGTGGATATAAAAAATTACATGTATGGAAAAAAATTCGGAAAAGCTTCTGTCAAATAATTACCGCAAGGAAGTGAAATTTTTACTTCCAATGACTCAATTTGCTTTTATTAAAAATCAGTTATCCAAGTTGAATTTTATAGAGCAATATGAAGCAAGAAAGGTGCATTCCATTTATTTTGACACCATTGATGAAGACTTTTTCTATGATTCTTTGGATGGTATTTCGAACCGAATGAAGGTGCGTTGTAGATATTACAACGATGGAGAGGGGATACAATTGGAAAAAAAAATTAAAAGAGATGTCTTGGGAAAAAAAGACTTGTTGAAATTGGGAAAGGAAGCACCTGACCTCAATGATTTTGCGGCATGGGAACAGAAAGCTTCCCAATGGTGTGCATTACCTTTAAAGGCCACCGCTCTAATTGAATACCAAAGAAACTATTATTTCAATTCTTCTAAAGGGATACGAATTACCTTGGATCATCAGTTACACACCAAAGAACTTCGTTTTGGAAGATCTAGAAGCATGAAAGATTCTTTTGTGATTGAAATCAAATGTGGCCCTAGATTGGACTTGGATTTAGGAATTCAGGTGATTCCTCAGAGGTTCAGTAAATACTCCTTTGCTAGATTTTCAGATTAATGCTTTACTCCTTTGACTAGTAATACCTTAAAAAAGGTGAGGCAAATAATTTTTAAATCGAGCCAAAGGCATTTATTTGCTAAATAATAGCTATCAAAATCCACTTTTGCCTGATCTGAAATCTCATCCCGCCCATTTATCTGCGCCCAACCTGTGATCCCTGGCTTCAATTGATCCACCCCTGCCGCAACGCGCAATGCCATTAAATCATCCTGGTTATACAATGCTGGCCGAGGTCCAACAAATACCATTTCTCCCTTAATAATATTTATCAAATTAGGCAATTCATCTAAACTTGTTTTACGAATAAATGCCCCAATCTTTAATAAATACTGGGCTGGATTATCTAATAAATGAGTTGCCACATTCGGGGTGTTCTTCTTCATGCTTCTAAACTTGTAAATATTGAAGAAAGTATAATATATCCCTACTCTTTTCTGCTTGAAAAATATAGGAATGCCATCCTCTATAAAAATAGAAATAGCCACTAATAAAAATAATGGTGACAGACCTAATAAAAGAATTAAAGCGAAAAGTCTATTGAGCATTGCTATTTAACTTAAAACCTTCCAATACAGGTGTAGGAGCCCAACCAAAAGCCTCCCTAGCTTTACTATCATCAAACGTTAAATCTGAAGTAATTTTATTAAGTTTGTTCGTATTTAGAGGTGCTTTACTGCCTAATAAATCTCCAAAATTGGCAATTATCTTTGCCAACCAAATTGGCAAATTCATCAGTTCCCCTTTACCTAATTGAATAGAAATATGATTGGAAAGTTCTGCGAATGAAGGATGATAGCCATCCGTTAAATTATAAATTCCACCTATCTCTGCAACTTTAAGAATGAATCTAGCTACATCTTTTGCTAAAACCATACTTTTTTTTGCCTTACCCCCAGCTATATTAAAATAGTATCCCTTTTGAATTCCATTTATCATAGCCTCCAAATTTCCAGGAGGATTTGATCCTACAATGAGAGGCAAACGCAATATTGTACAAATAACATTATGTTTTTGACACCAATCTTGGACCTTGCGTTCAGCCTCAATTTTACTTAAACCGTAAGAATCAGTGGCAGACAAAGAAGTGTTTTCATCCAAATTAGATCCAAAATCTTTACCATATACAGCTACTGAACTAATAAAAACAAAATACTTAGGAAAACCTGAATTAGTCAAACCTTGTAATAAATTATTAGTACCAAATAAATTGACATCAAAAAAAGCTTGCTTTTCTTGTGAAGTTGTAGGGATAGAATGTGCTTTACCAGCGGCGTGAATAACTAAATCAAAAGTTTTTTCAAATTTAGGAATGTTTTTTTCTAAATAAACATTGAAATAAGCATTAGCCCTAGCAAGAGAATATACCTTATCATTTCTATTGAAAACATTTGAGATATGTTTTCCTAAAAAGCCAGATGAGCCCGTAATCAATATTTTCATTAAAAATACTGCAATATCCTTTTGATAAAACGTAAAGGCATTAAATACACAGGTGCTTTTTTATTGTTTATCCTCCAAGAATTCAATATCTCTTTATTTTGGTTGAATATATTTTTTAAACTTTGATTAGTAGCCCCTCCTAATCTCATTTTTACTAATACTTTATTTATATAAAATGGTTTAAATAAATTAGACTTAAAAAGTCTAAACATGAATTCATAATCGGCAGCAAGTTTAAAATCAAGACGAAAGCCTCCAATTAAGTCGTAAACATTTCTTCTTAAAAATAGAGTGGGATGAGGCGGAACATGACCATGCTCAAAAAACTCATTGTAGTAAGGTCTAGATTTCCAATTTCGAACTACGGAATCAATATCGGCGCTTTTTACATATTCCAAATCTCCAAAAACTATGTCTAAATTTGAATCTTGCTTGAATTTGCTTATTACAAGTTCAATAACTTTGTTATCAAAATATAAATCATCCGAATTCAATATTCCAATTACATCCCCTGTTGCAATGGATAGACCTTTATTCATAGCATCATATATGCCTTCATCTTTTTCTGAAACAAAATGATCAATTTGGTCTTTATAAGCGGATATAATTTGAACAGTACCATCTTTAGATCCCCCATCAATTATTACATATTCTATGTTAGAATATGTTTGAGATAAAACAGATTCTATTGCATTTTGTATTGTTTTTTCGTTGTTATAAACGACTGTAATTATTGATACTTTCACGAATAATATAAATCTCTATAAATTTTAATTGTTTCAAGATAACATTTATCCCAAGAGAATTTTTGAACTTGTAAGAAGCCTTTCTGGATAATCGACCTTCTATTATTAGATATTTGCACAAATGCATCCTCAAATGATTGCTGATTTAATTCACTCAGTAAAATACCTGCATCACCTGCAACTTCAGGAATAGACGAAGCTTTCAATGCGATAAATGGGCACCCAGCTCTCATAGCTTCAAGAATTGGAATGCCAAATCCTTCATATGAAGAAGGATAAAAAAGCGCAAAAGCAAAATTGTATAATTTATTTAGTTGATCATTTGAGATTCCTGTAAATAATTTCCATCTACCAGGTAAATAAAAATTCAATATTTGAATTTCTCCTTTACTTAAATTTGAACCCACAATGTAAAGTTGATATGACTCAATTTTAGATACCATACTTACAGTAAATTCAAAATTTTTATACTTTTCTCTAGAACCAATAAATAAGAAATAATTTCCATGATTATGATTATCCAGCGGGGAAAAATCATTTGAAACACCATTGTAAACTACAAAAATTTTATTAGGTGGAAAATCAGGATAAAATTGACATAAATCTTTTTTGGTATTTTCTGACACAACAATGACAGCGCTTGCGGCTTTAATTGCCTTTCCCTTTTGATAAGAGTGTAAAAACCTTCTAATGCCAGTATAATATCGTTCATGAACAAAATCATGAATGGTTACCACCT
This sequence comes from Spirosomataceae bacterium, assembly GCA_044372695.1. Classification (GTDB taxonomy): domain Bacteria; phylum Bacteroidota; class Bacteroidia; order Cytophagales; family Spirosomataceae; genus Aquirufa. The sequence goes on along the minus strand of JBILRJ010000001.1, from coordinate 18,774 downwards.
GTAATGCATTTCTATTAGAACAAATTCTATAATAACTTGAATGAAAAATAAATTTCTTGTTATTTTTTTTCAGTGCTAAGTTCGAAAACCTATCAAAAAATAAATATTTACAAACAGAATCAGAAATCTTAGACTCATCAATATTTAAATTTTCAGCAATTACATTACTATTTCTTCTTTCAATAAAATCAGAATCTTCATAATCTTTCAAACTTCTTGAAAGTAATTCATACCAATAAACTGAAATCCCACCTACTTTTTGTAATGAAAAAACGATGTTATCAAAAACCAAATACACAATTGCTAATTTTGATTTAATTGATAAATTTCTTGGGAATTGGTCTAAAATTATTTTCGCTCAAAAAGACTAAGCTCATAAAAAATAGAAAAGAAGTAGGCGAAAAATACCCTACACCTCTAACGAAAAGTTCTACAAAAAACGAAAAAATAGAACAACAACAAAATAAAATTATACTATCTTTTTTTTCAAAAAAATCACAATTTGATAAAAATTTCAAGCTTTTAAACAAGGTATTAAAATAATAAATTAACATAAATACTCCTAAAAGACCAAACTCCGCTATTAATTTCGCAGCTTCTGCGCTCCCATTATTTTCATTCATTTTTTCTCCAACTAAATTTTCAATTTGCATACTTATTTCCGTTTCTAATGGATATATACCAAACTGTTGAATTCCAATTCCGATAAAATTTGAATTAAAAAAATGGTTGTAAGCAAAATCCCAACCCTGCAGATATGACAACACGGATAAATTGTTTGATTCATTCGAAATAATCAACCGCGACGCAAAATAATCTATATTGGACAAAAGCAAAAAACTTGAATATAGAACCAAGAAAATTAAAAAAACATTTTTCCTATTTAAAAAAGCGAAAATGAACATAGTGGAAATGAACATAATTAAATTTTGCGAAAAAAAGGCAATTAATATTGGTATCAATAAAAATACTATTCTAATTTTTTTATTGCTTGTAATAATTTTATAATACATAAATGGTCCAAAAAACAAACAATAATGTGAAGGTTCATTATATGGAAATATTGGTTTAGAATGTATATCTGATAATTTGAAGGGAGTAATTAAAGAAAAAATAAAGAAAAAAATTAGCACATAATAAACTACGTTGACAAATTCATGAAATTTGACACCCTCATATTGTCTAATTAATTTGATGCATATGCTCGAAGAATAAAAAAGCAATAAAATATACAACAAAGAAAAAGTTAAACGAACAAAATCAATTTTAAACAAAAAAGAACACAAAAAAGAATGCATTAAAAGAATATAAAAAAAAACTAAACTTTTATTATTGAAGATAAAATTCACAAAGACTTTATATTTCAAAAAATAGATTAAAAATAGAACTCCCAAACCAATTAAGAGAGGTGCACTAAACGAACTAGTTATTCCAATAAAATGAAGAATAGGCAACACTAACCAAATTAGAATAAAAAACACATTAAATATCCATTCACCTTTCATTAATCTATAATTATACCAGTAATTAAACCCAATAATTCTGTGAAGTAATATTTTGCTATTTTTTTATTGAAAATTAAATAAAAAGGTAGTGATAAGACGACAAGTATTAACCTTTTGAAATACCAAGAATAAAATTTATGTTTTTTGCAAAGAAATGCTCTTCCGCAACTATATGTAAATACTCTTTTAATCGAATTATTAGATCCCTTATCAAATAATACTTGAGGATGATAAAACAGGATCTCATTACTGAAAAAAACTTTCGTGTTAGATTGCTTTAGAATTCTATAAAGCCAATCATAACCTTCCTGAGATCCATGAAAACAACCTGCACCCATATTTTCATCATAGTAAAACCCTTTTTCAAATATGCTTTTATGAATAACACCTGTAGCCTCTACAAACCCTCCAACCATATTATTTTTATTCAAGTAATAAGATTCCTTTTTAAATTTCAAAACACTATCATTTCCAACAGCATCAATACAACGCCCAAAAACTATATCAACTTTTTTAGATGCTATTGTTTCTAAAGCTTTTGAATAAGTATCTGAGAAAATTTTACAATCATCATCTGGGAAAGTCAAATATTCTCCATTCGCTTTTTGGGCGCCATAATTTTTTGCTTTTGACAAGCCTTTAAAAGATACTAAATGATGCGAAATATTTAATATTGACCTATACTTACAGATTATATCATCTAAAAAACCTGATGGGTTTTGATCTATAATTATAATCTCAAAAGTAATGTTAACTACATAATTTTGAATTGAATTAAGTAATTCTTCTAATTCAATCTTTCGATTTATGGTAGGTATTATAATTGATAATTGCATTAGATATACTCTAATTTTGTTTTTATTTTTTTGTATAATTTATAACAAACCAAATTAATATTAAATAATTTATCTGAATATAAATATTTCCAAATTCCAATCACTTTATTTCTACCTTTAACTGTTGATTTGGTAACTCCGCTAAATTTAAAAAGTTATTTAAACCAAACATCTAAGTCCTCACCGTGTGTAAGATTTGCATCAAATTTGTCAATTACTATCAAAGCGCTTTTATTAACACAAACAGAAGACGAATGAAACAATTGTTGTTTTCACAAAACTGAAATAATTTTCTACATAGCCTTCAAAATTATTTGGAAATGCATTAGACACTGCTCTAAGTCCATTAGTTAATTTTTCTTGTAAAGAGTTGTATAAATTTTCCCTCTGGATACTTTTTTAGTAAAAAACTAATTTCTTCTAAATGATCGGGGAACCAATAATCATGCCAATCCAAAAAATAAATTCAATTGTAGTAATACAAATTCTAAAGATCTTCTATTAAAGTGTATATAGTAAATATATGAATGATAATTCTGAAATTTCAAATCGTTACATCGATTTACTTATATATACCTTCATCCTAGTTATGGCTAAAGAAGGGCATAAGCTAAATAACATTATTTTTATTGCTCTTTTAAAGTAAAAATATAATATTTTTTGATTCTTAAAATCATCAATTTGTATACTACTTTGAAATAAATCAGACTGATAAACAATTGGTTTTGATGTAATTTTTCTTTTAATATTAAATAATTCACTAACTCCTAAAACATGATCAATAGGACATAATGGTTGTGAAAATTTGTTGATTATTTTTTTAGCCCCTTCTTTAGTTATTACGTAAGCATGGGTCCCATAATTAGGTTCTAAAGGTATTTTAACTGAGACAAATTTACCATTTTTAACATTTTGAAAAAAGCCTGAAATTCCTTTATCTTTTCTATATAAAAAATGACCTATCATTAAAATTTCAAAATCAAAAAAATCTATTTTTTCTTCAATTTCATCAATACTTTCTTTAAAATTAGGGACTAAATCAAAATCGTCTTCAAGAACACAAATTACATTTAAATCTGAATTGACAAACCATTGTAAAAGCTCTATATGACTCAGGTATAGCCCTATTTCTGCGGGATTTAAAAATTTACCCCTATTCTTAAAAAAAGAACTAGCATTTTTTTGAAAAGCCAACAAATTATTTTCAGGTAAATCATTACCATAAATTGCCTTAAATATTGAGTAGTCTATATTATTTGTATGTAGAATATTTTTTACTCTTTCGTGCTTTGAAACATCTTTTTCTAAATTAATTACTACAACTTTCATAAATTTAAACTAGTTAAATCTCTCTTTGCTTCAATTTTAATTTCAAAGCCCAAATTTTATTCAAAGCTTTAAAATTAATCAATTTTAAAAATTTAAAATTAGCCCTTCTGTCGATTGAAAATTCATCGTCTATTCTATATAGATTTTTTATTTTTTTTAAGTATATAATATCATTGAATTCATAATAAAAGAGAAATGGTTTTTTAAACCATTTAGTGAAATATTTTGAAATAATATTATACTTTATAATTCTATCTTTTTCTATAAAACCCAAAACAGTTTTCTTATTTTTACTCTCATTTTCATGGATTCTATAAATAGAGAGTTCATTATTTAGCAATATGATTGATTTGAAAAAATATGAAAACTTAACATAAAATGCATAATCAAGCGATGGATAGAAACTATCATCAAATCCTCCTATTTGTAATACTTTATCTCTTTTAAAACAAGTCCCAACTGGGGCACCAATTAAATTTGATAAAGCAAAATCTGAATAATTTAAATGTACATATTTGGTATACTTATTTATTGTTTGTAATGGAAGTTTTTTTGAATCATTACTGTCGAAATAATGATATTTTACATAAATGGCGTCTAGATTAAAATTTGTTTTTTTTTGAATGTGATTAATTTTACTAAGATAATTGGGGTATAATAAATCATCATCATGCAACATTACTATATAATCTCCAACTGCCAATTCGAACAATCGATTCCAGTTTCCTGTCATACCAAGATTCTCAGAGTTTTTAAAATAACTAATACGTTTATTGTTGATACTTTTTACTAAATTTTCTGTGAAGCAATATCTTTCAGGATCATTGTCAACTATAATTATATCAAAATCATTAAAGTCTTCTTGATTAATTGCACTTTCAATCGTCTCTTTTAATAATTTCCCTCTTTTAAATGTAGGTATAGCAATGGTATACCGCGGAATAAAATCAATATCAGATTTAGTTACTTCTATAGACTTGACATCGTTATATTCAACGAAATGATTATTCAATTCAAATAAATCTAAATGTAATTCATGCATATTAAATATAGATTAGGTTAAACTTACAACAATTTATTGGCCATATTATGATTTAACTAATTTCATAAATTATGAAGCAATCCAATAAAAATTAATGACTTATTGAATTTATTCAGTAAATTATTTTGCAAGTTTTGCAAAATAATTTACTGAATAATGTACAATATAAATTGATGGCAAAATGGTGGCAATAATATTACCTAAAATCATTCCTTCGATACCAAAATATTTTATACCGAAGTAAGCCATTGGTAAGGATAAAAGTGCATTAATAATTGCTGGAAACATGAAAGTATTACTACCTGTTGATATAACTGCAGACGCATGGGCATTATGTTGAATTGATAAAAAACCCATAACTAATAACAAAAATAAAATCTTACCACCTAAATAGTTGGATTTGCCTAACCACAAAGGAAAAATAATATCTGAAAAAATCAGTAATATGAATGAAATCGCTAAAGCGACTACCACTGAAAAAATTACACCCTGCCAATACATTTTTTTTACATTCTTAAAATCACCTAATGCATAGCTTTGAGAGATAAATGGAAAAATCATTTGTGGGATTAAAAGCGAAATGGACATAACTATACCTTGAATCCGACTTAAAGCGCTAAAAGAAGGCAAAGTACCTAAACTTAAAAACCTTTCCACTAAAAATATATCTTTATTCATTATAAGTATCCCAACTATATTTAGTACCAAAATTTGGGATCCCTCCTTGAAAATTTCAACAACCTTTCTTTTAGTTGAATTGCCATTTGATAAAATCTCATTAGATATCTTTTTTTTAACTAGTTGTTTTGATGTTACCAAAAACAAAAGACTCGATACAAAAAAAACAAAACTTAGACCAACCAGGCCATAACCCATATTTAATATTAAAAAATACCCTGCTATCAAAAATATAGAATTTAATATTTGAATTACTTTATCCCAACCAACTTCTCCGAAACCGTTAATTATGTATATGTTTTTAGAATTATATATCGAAATTAAATTACCTGCGACAAAAAATAACCAAGCAATTAACCCCTCCTTAAAAAATCTGATATTTTCTAATAGTACCCAATGCACATAAAAAAAATATAAAAATACACAAATCACTAAAACAATAACTGATACTATTAAAAAGCTTCTTTTGATTAAAGAATAGAAATCAGACAAGACGCTTTTTCTGCCATCGATAATTGCTTCAGCTGCACGTCTTGTTACAATGGGAGCTAAACCAGCTTGACCTAAATTAATTATCACAGTAAATGAAGTAAAAAAAAACCAGAGACCTACAACTTCCTTTGGCAACGTTCTTAACAATAATGGATAAATTATTAGCCCACTCAAACTACTTGCTGCAATACTTACCCCTCCCGCAACAACACCAAAAGAAATTTTTCTATTAATCACCTAGACCTTTACCCACATTTTAGTTTCAAAATTATATTGTTTAATCACTTTTGCCGGATTACCAGAAGCAATTGAAAATTCTGGTATTTTACCTATTACAACACTGTTCGATCTAATTATACTCCTTTTACCTATATCTGAACCGGCTAAAACACAAACATTTTCACCAAGCCAAACATGTTCTCTAATAATGGTGGTTCTTGATTTCAATGGTTGATATCCATAATGATCACCATTAGGATTTGTACCGTGATTATTATCAGTAATCATACAACCACTTGCAATCAAACATCCTTTTTCAATAATTAAACTATTTGCACAATAAATATGCACTGCATGTTGTATAGAAGTATTATCACCAATTATAAGTTTGGGATTTGATTTTAAACTGCCATAATTTGAAAACGTTTCTAATCTACAATAAGGCCCTATTTGACATGATTTTCCAATAAAAATATTAACTGGATCAGTTAACCATACTTTTCCTTTAATGTAAGAACTTTTTCCAAAGCCACCAAAAATAAAATTAAAATAATACCTCATAATTCTTCTTGAAAAAAAGTTGAAGATATTTTTTATTTTTTTAATTAATCTTAACATAATAATCTATTTCATTTTCTTTAAAATTAATTTTGCAATCCCCTCTTTTAATAAAATCATAGGCTCCCAAACTAATATACTATTTATATTTTGAAGATTTGCTACTGCGAACAACACATCAGAGGTCCTATATTCTCTTCCTCCCCAATTAATATTTGTCTTTCTGTTTGTTATTTCCTCAATATATCCTGCAACTTGCTTTAAATTATGACCTATTCCTGTTCCTAGCTTAAAATTTGTTTTATTTGGTAGTTTATCTACATCCTTAATAACAGCTACATAAAAATCAGTTACATCGTCAATATGAATAAAATCCAATACTTGTTCACCAGGGGATAAATCTAACTTTTTTTCGCTTAAAGTTGAATCGTATATAATATCAATAATCTTTTTTTGAGAATCATTACCTCCATAAATTGTGTATGGAACAATGGTACTTTGCTTAAAATTATAGGCGTTTGCGTAATAATCAACGATGGCTCTCGAAGCTGTTTTTGTAGCTGCATAAAAATAAGCTGGAAGTAATTCATCATCACCATTAAAGTATTCAGCAAAAGTCCCTGTATTTACAAATAACTTCAAGTCAACATTCGAAACTGCGTCTAATACTTTAGATAAAAAAAGGATATTAGTATTGACAAGTTTTTCAATATCTGTAAAATTATCAGAAGAAGTTAAATAGGATGCTAGGTGAATGACAATCTCAGGTTTAAATGCAATGATTTTATCTTTAAAATTATTATCATCGATTAAGAGCTTTGAAGTTGTTTCTTTAAATAAATTTATAGATTTTGAAATATCTCTGGTTATTTCTAAAATTTCATATCCTTCATCTAATAATTTAGGAACTAAATTATGCCCTACAAAACCTGTTGAACCAGTGATTAAAATTTTCATATTAAAATGGACTATTTTCACTAAAAGAATTAAATTCTAAAAGTGATTCATCTCTTAAAGACAGAATAGGATGGTATATATTCCAATCAAATCCAAAAGAATTATAATGAATTCCTGAATCTGCTATTGAATTATATTCTGTAGCTACATTGTATACAGTAATTGTATCATCTAATAAAGATTTGAATCCATGGGCAAATCCTTTGGGAATAAATATAGATTTTTTGTTTTGATCTGATAATTCTATCGAAATATGCTTTCCATAAGTAGAGGAGTTTTTCCTTAAATCTACAACTACATCCAAGATTGCTCCATGGGGTACATAAACAAGTTTCTCGTGATCATGCGGAGGTAATTGGAAATGCATTCCGCGAATTACATTTCTTTTAGAAATGGAAAAATATGATTCTCTAATTTCAAAATCAATATTTTCACCTTGAAATAAATTTTTATTAAATGTTTTTACGAATAAACCACGATCATCAGTAATATTAAAGTTATTAATGATACAAACACCTTCTAAAATTGTTTTTTCAAAAGTCATTTAGTTAAAAATTTAACCCAAAAAATTCTTCTAATTTATCCGCAACAAAATCTAATTGTTCTAAAGTCAGTGCCGGCTGAACTCCTAACCAAAAAGTGTAATTCATCGTGATATCAGTATTAGTTAAGTCACCCACCACTCGGAATTCTACATTCTTGAAATAGGGTTGTTTCAACAAATTACCTGCAAATAATAAGCGAGAACCTATTTTATTGTCGTCTAAAAAACGAGTTAATTCGACCCTTGTAACACCTGAATCTGGCTTTAGCGTTAATGGAAAACCAAACCATGAAGGATTACTATTAGGCGTTGGTTCAGGCAACTCTAAGAAATCGGTTAGAGTTTCTAAACGACTACGTAAATAGGTATAGTTTTCTCTTCTGCGTTTAATAAAAAAATCAAGCTTATCTAATTGTGCTAATCCGCAAGCAGCTTGCATATCCGTGATTTTCAGGTTATACCCAGAGTGAGAATATACGTATTTATGATCATAGCCAAAAGGCAAATCTCCGTGTTTTTGTTCAAAACGACATCCACAAGTATTATCGCACCCAGGTGCACAATAACAATCACGACCCCAGTCTCTAAAAGATTCGGCAATAACTTTTAGTTCAGGGTTGTTCATAAAAACTGCACCGCCTTCTCCCATGGTCATGTGATGTGCAGGATAAAAACTTAATGTTCCAATGTCGCCAAATGTTCCGCATTTTTGTCCGTTGTATTCTGCACCCAATGCATCACAGGTATCTTCAATTAACCATAAATTGTATTTCTTACATAATTCTACAACTTTGCCTAAGTTAAACGGATTACCCAAAGCATGTGCTAACATAATGGCTTTAGTTTTTGGGGTAATGGCCGCCTCAATTAAATCTGCATTGACATTGTGTGTTTTGATATCTACATCCACAAACACAGGAATCGCTCCAAATTGAATAACTGGATTTACTGTAGTAGGAAACCCTGCTGCAACTCCAATTACCTCATCTCCTTTTTTGATTGCTCTATCCCCAAGCTTTGGTGAAGTCAAGGTACTAAAAGCAACCAAATTTGCTGATGAACCTGAATTGACTGATAAACAATATTTCACTCCTAAAAAAGCTGCTAGTTTTTTCTCAAATTCAGTATTAAATCTTCCAGTTGTTAGCCAACCATCTAAAGAAGCTGCCACCATGTTTTGCAATTCTTCTTCTCCTAATAACTTCCCAGATGGAGGAATTACCGTTTTTCCTGGTTCAAATTGCTTTTCCTTATATTGTTCTTTTGCATAGGTACTAACTAAAGTAGCGATTTCGGCTCTTAATTTTTCTAATGTATTACTCATTTTGATCCTTTTGATATTTTGCTATCTCTAGCAAACATAATTCTTGAATATTTTTTCCTGATATATAGTGTTGGTGCCAATTGATGATGCTTTCTAGGGTATCTTCCAAATTCCATTTAGGACGCCAGTTCAATTGCATAGCAGCTTTGGAGCAATCTAATTTTAAATACCCTGCCTCGTGCGGATTGTTATTTTTGTCTAACTCCCAAGAAGCTCCTTTACCCCATTTGCTTACCATTTTATCTAAAATCCAACTTACAGGCTTGCAGTCTTCACCTTTAGGCCCGAAATTCCATCCCTCTGCAAAGTCACTTCCTTTTTCGTATAAATGTTGCGCCAATACTAAATAACCTGAAAGAGGCTCCAAGACATGTTGCCATGGCCGAGTGGCCAAAGGGTTTCTAACAATTACAGGTTCGTTTCTTTCAAAAGCTTTTAAAATATCAGGAATTAATCGATCATCTGACCAATCACCACCTCCAATTACATTTCCTGCTCTAGCTGACGCTAAAAAAGCGGAATGAGTATCATTAAAAAATGATTTTCTATAAGCTGCGGTTACTAATTCAGCACACCCTTTACTACTACTGTAGGGATCATGTCCACCCATTGCTTCATTTTCACGATAGCCCCATGCCCATTCTTTGTTTTCATAACACTTATCTGTAGTAACTGAAACAATTGCTTTTAAATTGCTGCACTTTCTTGCGGCCTCTAAAACATTCACAGTTCCCATTACATTCGTTGCATACGTAAGAACAGGTTCCTGATAAGAAAGTCTAACCAAGGGTTGTGCTGCCATATGGATTAGAACTTCTGGATTGAATGCTGACATTGAATCAGTAATATGTTTCAAATTGGTAATATCTCCAATTTCAGAATCCATATTTTGACCCACTTTCGCTTCGGTAAATAGGTTAGGTGTTGTATTGGGTTCTAAAGCATATCCCTTTACGACTGCTCCCATATCTTGTAACCACAAAGACAACCAACTTCCTTTAAAACCAGTATGTCCTGTAATAAACACTTTTTTCCCTTTCCAAAATGTAGGGTTAAGATTTCCCCTTAATCTTCCCATATCTTCCAAGGTGCTGAATTTGTTTCTAACAATTCCTCTAAATAATATTTATCTCTTAAGGTATCCATTGGTTGCCAAAATCCTTCATGTTTGAATGCCATCAATTGATTGTCACTTGCAAGCCCTTTTAGAGGTTCTTGTTCCCAAATTGTTTTGTCACCAATAATTCTATCCATTACCTTTGGAGAAAGAACGAAGTAACCACCATTAATTAAAGCGCCGTCGCCTCTTGGTTTTTCTTGAAATTGCTTAACCTCATTATTGACAATTTCTAGCGCGCCGAATCTACCCGGCGGAAAAGTAGCGGTTAGTGTGGCTTCTTTTCCATGTGATTTATGGAATTCAATCAAGGACTTTATGTTTATGTCTGCAACACCATCTCCATAAGTAAAACAGAAACAGTCTTCATTGTCTAAATAAGAGGCTACTCTTTTTAGTCTTCCTCCAGTCATTGAATCATCACCTGTATCTACCAATGTAATCGTCCACGGTTCCGCTCTTTCCTCATGTACAACCATTTTATTATCTTTCAAATTGAACGTAACATCCGATTGATGTAAAAAATAGTTTTGAAAATATTCTTTGATAATGTAGCCCTTATAACCACAACAGATGATGAAATCATTTATTCCATAATAGGAATACGTTTTCATTATATGCCATAAAATAGGCTTTCCTCCTATTTCAACCATGGGTTTTGGTTTGGAAACCGTTTCCTCGCTTAAACGCGTACCTAAACCGCCTGCTAATATTACAGCTTTCATGTTTTATTTTTAATTGGTTGGGACAAAAGCATCTGCAAAGAAATTATTTTCCTTCAATCCACTTTCTAGTAAGATTTTTCTTGCCGCTTCAATCATCATTTCAGAGCCACAAGCATAGACTTGGGCTTTTGATAAATCTAAGTTTTGCTTTATTAGAATGTCTTGAATATAACCTCTCTCTCCAGACCATTCATCTGAGGGCCTTGATAATACGGGAATGAAATTCAAATTAATTTGACTGTCAATATCATATGGATTCCAAAATATATCCTTTTCGTATCTGGCCCCAAAATAAAGTGAAATATTCTTTTTTGAAGATGCAGAGCCAACTTCGCTTAAATTTTCTAAAATGGCTTTGAAAGGTGCAATTCCTGTACCAGTTGCCAAAAAAATAATATTTTCAAAATCTGTTTGTCTTAAAAAAAATGATCCCAAAGCCCCTTCAATACGAAGTAAGTCATTAACTTTTGCATCCTCAAACCAATAGTTACTCATTAGTCCACCATCATATTTTTTGATAAAGAAGGTGAGTATTCCATTTTCTTTAAAAGTATTTGCAATTGAATAACTTCTCTTAATTTCACCTCTGCTAATGTTAACATATTGCCCAGCATTGTAAGCGAAATTAGAATTTGGAGGCAGTCTTAAGCTAACTTCTACAACTGTATCATTTAATTTTTCAATGGAATTTATTTTCGCAGGAATAATTTTTTTTTCAAAAATTTGAATACCTCCCAAATCTTCAATGTCTAAGATTAAATTTGACGTTGGTATAGAATTACAAGATAATGTCCAATTATTTGCTTTTTCTTGTATCGATAATACCAAATCGTCATGCTTATCTTTTGTAGAACCTGTTTGAATTTGAACGGCACAACTTCTACATCTTGCCTTTAAGCAAGAATGCTCAAGAATAATTCCATTACTTTTCGCGGCTTCAAAAATTGTTGAATTAGCATCGCAAAAGAATGATTTGCCGTTTTTTAAATGTATATTAAACATCTATTATTAATAAATAAAATATTTAATCTTATTTCTAATATGGTTTTTAATAATGTAGGCTAGTATATAAATACTATCTTTTAAGACGGTATAATTATGAAATGGAAATCTTGTCCAATAATAAAATAAAGATAATATTCCGTTTTTTTTTGATGAATGCATAGATTTTAAAAACCAATTTTTTCTAATTGCTTTTAATAAGGATTCCTCATTAAAAGTATGAAATTCAGTGTTTTTTTTTATAATTAAGGAATAAAATAATACGCTATCATCAAGTTGACTAGCATCATAGTGTCCGGAATTTAAGAAGTCATTATGAATACTTAGTCTTTCGGATGTTACATCAATATTTAATTTTTTAAAAGATCTTTCACTAATAAAATTAAAAACACCATTTAATTTATCTTTTTTAGTAAAACTTAAGCTGTTTGGACTAATTCGATACTTTACCAAACTTTTATTAATGTTTTCCATTTTTACAAGGCTTGAAATCCTGGAAAACAGTTCATAATCTTCCGCTGGTTCATACCTTTCATCAAAAATCATATACTTTAAAATACTTCGTCTAAAAATTACTGTAGATAAAGAAAATGTGTTATTAAAAAAAAGGTCAGCCTCTACGTCCCTATAATTAAATGTCTCAAAAGACTTAACAAAGTTGTATCTATTTGATTTTTCATCAATTAAGATGGTTTTAGCACCTAGCAACTCAATTTTCGGATTGTTTTCAAAATAAGAAATGCAATGTTTAAATCTATGTTTTAAACATATATCGTCTGAATCTAAGAAAGCAATAAAATCGCCTTTAGCTTTAGAGAGTAAATAATTCCTGGCTTTCGCTGCACCCAAATTCATATTGCCTTGAAATAACTTAATTCTCGTATCATCAAATTTCTTAATCTCAATAATTGTATTGTCTGAAGAGCAATCATCGAAAATCAATAATTCTAAATTTTTATACGATTGATTAATCACTGAAATGATTGAATCTTTAATATATTTTTCAACATTAAAGGCTGGCATAATAATTGATATCAAATAATTATTTCCCGTCATTTACAATTTAATGCATTACATAAGCCTAAGATGGAGCATGTAATAATTGTTATTATTTAATCAACCAACTACTAGATTGAATTTTATTCCCTAATCCATCCAACAATTCTATTCCCAATTCCTCACAAATGGCTCTTTCAGGAATGGTATCGTTGTTTTGATCTCCTCCATTGGCAAAGGCTAAATCATACAAGGAGTGGAATTCTTCATGGATTTTTTGCAAGGTTGCCATTACTGTACGGTCAGTATCAATGGACAAAATGCATTGATCTACTGCTTTGATGTTCTGCACAATGAACATCCGCTCCTGCTCATCCTGGAATTCTTTGGAACCCTTCAAGGCTCTTTGGACATCATTGTTTACAATCACAAATAAGTAATCTCCCAATGCTTTGGCATTAATAAAATACTCTAGATGTCCTTTATGTATCGGATTAAAATATCCGCTGACGATGATGGCTTTTTGTTTCATTTTGGCAATAGCAATAGTTGAAAATTCTTGAATGATTAGGTAAAATTTTAGAAAACTTAAATAACCAACATCACCTCATCACATACCTAACACTCAATCCGCCTCCGATGCTGTTTTCCAATCGTTCTCCGCGGTCATAGCCTAGCTGGGCAGTCCAATGGTAGCGATCTTGATAGGTCCCTTTTACAAGCAGACCCATGGCTGTTTGTGATAGCATATCCTCGGAACGTAATCTTGGTGACAAATGGTTTCTTGGGATGCCGTGTAAACTGTAAGAAGCCCGCAATTGATAGGTTAAACCATTGGGAAAATTGCCGCCTAAACCTGCATAAATCGCCTTGACTGCGTTATAACTAAAGGCATACCCTTGCTTCAAATTGCTTTCTCGGTCTATGGGAAGCAAGGGATTGCCTAATCCTTTGCCCTGGTAATGCCAACCTCCACGGCCTCCGTTGTTGTAATATCCTTCTATTTGACTCAATTGAGAATCTTTTAATCCCAAGATTTGTGCCAAACCGGAGGTATAATTTCCTTGGTTAGCTGTGTAAATATATTCCAATACGACATGGTTAATCCCCGTTAAATCAGGGTTCTTCCAGGAAATACCTGTGATCCCATCATTTGCCGTGGATAGAGAACTAATTCTCCCTGTTTCATAAGCCGTTTGCTTATACAAAAGCAAAGTCCCCAAATTGGTCTGTAATTTCAAGGCTAGATCAATACTTCCCAAATGGTTTCCGTATTGATTACCCGCATCATCGCTAGATGTATTGGGGTCTATTTCCACCAAAGTTCGGTCTTTCAAAGCTGTTATCACGTAAAAATAGGTACTTAAATTACTCGGATAAAGGTCGGATTCTCCACCAGTTTTTAGTTTTCTTTCACCACCCCAAGAGACATTGTGGTTCAATCCTCCAAATAAATTTAGTCGGGCTGTACGCTTTCCTATCCGGCCATAAAGCGCCTTTTGATGGATGTAAGCATTCATGGTGGGCCCGCTGTTGTCTTGCAATCCATCGGAATAAGACATCAATAGGCCAATATTTCCTTGAAACAAATCCATGTAATCTGTTGTACCAATGTGGTATTTAACAGGTGGGAGGGCATTGCCAGACCAAGCATAAAAACCACTACTTAAGGTACTATCTCCCAAACCAATGATTTCTTTTCTTCTGCCCAGCCAAAATTCCCATTTTTTTCTTTTCCCCGCCACATAGGCTTGTACCAACCTAAAATCGTTTTCTTTTCCTAAAAAACCAATTCCCTCTAATTCATATCTCCAATCGTAGGTTTTGGCACGGTGAAAACGCTTGGAGGGCACAAAATAGTTTTTACCGATATAAGCTTTCAAAATACCCCCCGGATTTTGATAAGGCACCGCGCCATATTGCAAACTTCGCATCCAAAGAGGTGTAAGTCCTTCTGTACTTAGCACTCCTCCTAGTTCCACATGTGCATGATGGAGGGTGTCATTTTTTTGAGAGAAAACAGCAAAATGAAGAGAAAGAAGAGAAAGAAGAGAAAAAATAGAAAGGAGATAATATTTTTTTTGTTCTAACAAATTCTTACTTAGAAATCTCATTCTTACAAATTGCGTGTTCAATTTTCTAACATGAAAATTTCTAAAAATGGTACTTACCTTTTACCTATTTTCTCTCACAACCTCCGCCTTCGACTCCGCTCAGGCATCGGTTTCTTATTTTATTTTTTACCAAAGTCGACCGCGAGGGTCGACTCTACTATTACCTATTACCTTTTAACCCTCCGCCTTCGACTCCGCTCAGGCATCGGTATTTTCTCTCTTCTATCTCCTCTCTTCCTATTTTCTCTCTTCTCCGGTTGCTGAGCTTGTCGAAGCATCTCTCTTCTTCCCCTCCGCCTTCGACTCCGCTCAGGCATCGGTTTCTTTTCTTTTACCTTTTAATCCCTCCTATCAAACTGTTTTACACAATATAAAACATTCGCTAATTTTTGCCATGAATGCTGTAATATCCTCCGGTTTTTCTGCTACCTTTTCTTTCTATATAACCTCTTTCTTTTAAATCTTTAACTTGTCGCTCAATCGTTTTGAGTGGCCTGTTAGCTAATTCAATGGCTATTTGCTTAGCTTGAATACCTGGTTTTTGAATTATCAGTTGCAACAAAGCATTTAACCCCTCATTTAATCCCTCATTTAACCCCTCATTTAACCCCTTTTAATCCCTCATTTTTAAGCGTTACACTTATTTTTTGTTGCGTGTAACTTACTGTATTCATAAAGCCATTAGCTACTTCTTGTGATACTAATGACATAGTTGGGTAATCACTTAGTTCTTTTCGCATACGCACAAACCCACTACCATATTTTTCAATATCTCCTGTTAGATAAAAGGCTTCTGCAATTAATTTGTTTCTAGCTATGGCCTGGTAATTATCTTTTTGTAAATCAGCAATAGTTAAGTTGCCGTACAGTGCCCCAGGGTTGAAAAAACTAATACTGTTATCAAAAATTTTAAATTGATTATCAACAGGACTTGTATAATCTCTATGAATAATGGCATTTAAAACTATCTCCCTTAAAGCTGCTATGGATATTCAAAAACTTCTGTACGCTGCGTAGGCATTCCCGTAATTTCAAATGCCACTTTGATTTGACCGATGATATACTTCATCACTTCTTCGACTACTTCAAACAAAGTGCCATTCAACATTTTGTCATCAATAATCATGGAAGGTGTTTTAAATCTTCCTAAATGAACATTATATCCCGTTGGTTCACGAGCAAATAACAACCAAGCTGCATTAGTTATGTTATCTCCTTTAATTAATTTTAGTTTTTCTAATTTTTCAATCCAGTTGCCTTCTAGTGAAAAACGACCCGTTGTTGCTACTTTATCAAAAAACAAATTTATTTTTTACTCTGATAAATCAGCTAAACTTTTACCTTGAGCAGGATACGAATCCCACGAAAGTTGCAAGGACTGTAAACTTAGGTTGGTAATTTCAATTGCATTCAATTGATGATTGGCTCCATTAACCCTTTGATAATAGCGCCCCTTACAGGCTACTGGTTTAATGGGAAATTCGTTCACTCGGATACAGATTACTTCTTTCCCAAGTAATTGTTCCGACTCAATATCAGCAATAATACTAGGCTGTGTTTTATTTTTAATCTCGTTAATCCATTTTGGAACACTTTCTTTTCCAACGAAAAAACTAGGAATCGGTTGACCAAAATCATCCACGCCAATATAGACTTTTCCTCCTTTTGTGTTTGCAAAAGCAGAGACAGATTCAATAACAGCATCATTGAAACTGGATTTGTATTCTATATGTTGATTTTCTGAAATCAATTTTTTAGCAGTTGGCTTGTTTTATTTACCACAAAAGCACGATTTTTTTCTTTGTGTCTTCGTGTTTTAAAAAGTGTTGTTTTTAACACAAAGACACAGTTTTCTCTCTTCTTCCCCTCCGCCTTCGACTCCGCTCAAGCATCGGTCTCCTTTTACCTTTTACCTATTACCTATTACCTATTACCTTTTACCTCTTAACCCTCCGCCTTCGACTCCGCTCAGGCATCGGTCTTTTACCTATTACCTCTTACCTCTTAACCCTCCGCCTTCGAATCCGCTCAAGCATCGATCATTTCTCTTTTCTCTCTTCTCTTCTCCGGTTGCTGAGCTTGTCGAAGCATCTCTCTTCCAGTTTCCTCTCTTCTCTCTTCCCATTTTCTCTCTTCTCTCTTCCCATTTTCTCTCTTCTCTCTTCCCGTTTTCTCTCTTCTAAAGCAGCTGCATCTTTACCCCTACACTATCCATCATGCCCAAAGAGTATTCCAGTGGGCTAATCAAGGCCACTCGTATTTTCTTTTGGATGAGGGGTTCTATTTTTTCTATCAATTGGTATAAATAATTTTTGTCCACATCACCTACCAAAACCAAATCCACAAAGGCCGTATTTTTTCCTTCCGCCAAATCGCCGGTTAAGTAAACCTGTTCCAGGTCTCCTACTTTTTTCAAGATGTTTTCGATGATTTGATCCAAGCCCACAAATTGAAGGATGATTCCCCGCAAAGATTGAAAGAGCGGGTGTGCTTGGTTAATGGAATAATTTTTCACTTTACTATTCTCCGGATCTTCGCTGGATTCAATCAGCTTTAAATCCGACAACTTATTCAATTCCAACCTCACTGTATTGGAGCTCACGCCTAAATCCCTTTCCAAGCCACGCAAATACACCTTGCTAGCAGGATTAAGCAACAACTTGGTTAAAAGTTGTACACGTATTTTACCGGTTAAGAGTTGGTCGATCAATGGAGAAGAGAGAAGAGAGAAGAGAGAAGAGAAAATGGGAAGAGAGGAAACTGGAAGAGAGAAGAGAGAAGAGAGGAAACTGAAAGAGAGAAGAGAGAAAACTTGAAACCAAAATTCTCTTACCTATCACCTCTTACCTATTACCTTTTACCTTTTACCTTCCTTCTACGGCTTCGCCGCTTTGACTCCCATATTAATTTGAGCAAAGTGATACATTATTGAGTAGCAAATATATGTGATTTTACGTAATTTTTAAAAAGAAAAAAAGGTTAATTATTTAACGGTTGATTAATGTTAGAGAAAACTGGAAGAGAGAAGAGAGAAGAGAGAAGAGAGAAGATTAGAAGAGATGCTTCGATAAGCTCAGCAACCGGAGAGTAGTGGAAAGAGTAAGAGAGAAAAATCGAAGTATATAATAAAAATCACTTTACCAGCCGGTGCCTGAGGCTCTCGAAGGCAGCGGGGAAGAAGATAGATGCTTCGACAAGCTCAGCAACCGGAGAAGAGAGAAGATAGAAAATGGGAAGAGAGAAGAGAGGAAACTCGAAGAGAGATGCTTCGACAAGCTCAGCAACCGGAGAGTAGTGGAAAGAGTAAGAGAGAAAAATCGAAGAATATAATAAAAA